>JAHCMJ010000016.1 GCA_019192485.1 Cyclobacteriaceae bacterium HetDA_MAG_MS6
CTTTACTGAAGCTGTCGGGGTTAGTGGAAAGTGCTGACCAAGCTAAGCTCTATCTGAAGGTCGAAGATCAAGGAGGTGGTGTAACAGATCTAAAGCTATTTCACAATGGCAAACGAGTATCATTCCAATCAAAAGTCCAAAAGGTCAGATCAGAGGATAAGTACAAGCTCTACACTATTGATTTTCCGCTCATTGCAGGGCTCAACGAGTTTTCGGCAGTTGCCTCTTCCTCCTCCAGATTGGAATCGGACCGACCTTTAGTCACCCTTTTTTCCAATAGGAAAGTACCAGGAAGCACTTGCCATATCCTAGCAGTTGGCATCAATGAATATCAAAACAAAAACCTCAACCTCAACTATGCCAGACCGGATGCCTCCTCTTTTGCTGCTCAAATGAAAGCACAAGGACAAGCTATTTATAGCAATGTCATCCTACACCAGCTTTATGATCAGAATGCATCAAGAGACGGGATTTTAAAAAAAATAGCAGAACTAAAAGATCAAGTCTCAATCAATGATGTCTTTGTCTTCTACTATGCTGGTCATGGCAGCGTGATTGACGGAAGTTTCTATCTCGTTTCGTCCGGTGCCAACCGACTATATGACAATAGCAAGATCAAAGAGTACGGGATCGAAGCATCTGAACTACAAACGGCGATGTTAGAGATCAAAGCGTTGAAGCAATTAGTCATTATGGATGCTTGCCAATCAGGAGGATCCGTGGAGACCCTAGCACAACGAGGGGTACCAGAAGAAAAAGCCATTGCCCAATTATCCAGAAGCTCTGGCATTCACGTCATGGCAGCAGCTAGTAGTGATCAGTATGCTACAGAATTTGCGTCCCTCGGACACGGATTGTTTACCTATACCCTACTCAAAGGCCTTGAGGGCGCAGCAGATGGCGCTCCTAAGGATGGAAAAGTGACCATCTACGAGTTAAAATCCTACCTGGATGATCAGGTTCCTGAACTTAGTATTCAATATAAGGGCACCCCACAGTACCCACATACCTTCTCCCGAGGCCAGGATTTCCCAATTGTATTAATCGAAGATTAATTTGTTTACAACATTTATTTCCAAATATTCTTCTACCCACTTCCGGGTAATTTTCCACTGAACTTCCTCATTTGATCATCCTACATCTTGCGAACTTCTGTTTTTTGTATAATTTGAAGATCGAAGAACAGATACTCCGTTTTACTTCATTTTTTTAGAAAAAATGTCAACATCGAGCCAGCCTACAGTCTCTTCCGCCGATAAGGAGGAAGAGCAGGACTATATTCCGTCAGATCGAGCTTCTAACCTGATGCACGATGAAAAATACATCAACGAACGATTGCATGCGAGCGAGAGGACGCTCAATCAGCTAAGTGCTCTCAATAAAAAGAAATACAAACGGCTCAAAAAAGCTGAAATTATCATTGCAGCCACCATTCCTTTTGCTGTCACACTCTCCAGTATACCGCCACTGAATCAAGGAGAGGCAGAAACCGTTCTCACCATTTACGCAGGTATCGGTGGCGCGGTACTAGCCTTGATGAACAACGTATTGAAAATGGGTGGTTTCTTCGACAAATGGAAGGACTACAGAAGTCGAGCCGAGCTGCTCAAAAGAGAAGAATACCTCTATATGACCAGAATGCCACCTTACGAGTCACCAGATGCTTTCCCAGCGCTGGTCGAGAGAGTGGAACACATTATTACAGAACCTGAAGAAGAATCATCCCAACCTAAATGATTACCTATGGAATCGAACAAAAAGAAGTTTGAAGGTAATGCGCTGAACTACCAGCCGATTAAAAGAAAATTACCACAGCTACCAGATCAAACGTACCTCAAGGATCGGGTAGAGGATCAGATATCCTGGCATCGAAAGGAAAGCGAGAAGAATAGTAAGAAATATAATCTACTCAAAAACATTGACACCATGGTCGCAGCAGCAGTGCCGATCGCGTTGAGTACTCACACTGCCTTTGGAGGCATTGGTGGTGAATACGAATGGGAAGTACTCCTCAAAATACTTACTGCGGCAGCCGGTGTCTGGCTGACTATCTCATCCGGCTTTTTCGAAGTAGAAGGTTTTGAGCACAAATCAAAGGACTACAAACGTCTATTCAAGAAGCTGGAAACCGAGAAATTCAAATACCTGACCAGAACAGAACCATACGACGAAGACGACGCCTACCCCAGGCTTGTGATGAATGTAGAAAATCAGCTTCACCTGGATGTTATGAATTTTTTCAAAACCTCTGATCAACAAAATATGGAAAGTAATGAGGAAGAAGAACCAGAGAATCCGACTACAACGTCATGAAAGTATTTCTGGATGGTACCGAAAACGGCTCCGAATGGAGGGTAAAGCTAGTTCCGGAGCTTGATCGTATGGGGATCGATTACTTTGACCCAACCGTACTAGCCAGGTCAAAAAGAAGTCATGAAGAAGAGATAGATCAAAAAAACCAATCCGATTTCCATTTGTACCTGATCACCCCTCTGATGGATGACTTCGAGAACATCTCCGAGTTGATCGAAGATTCCAATAAGAACCCGCAAAAGACCATCTTCTCCTTTATGGAGCAAGAGCAACAACTGACCTTCAATGAGCATCAAGTGAAATCGCTGAAAAGAGTAGGCGAAATGGTGGAGAAAAATGGTGGGGTTTGGTGCCGAAGTAATGTAGATCTACTATCCTTTTTCAGCAGCAAACTCTAATGAAAGTATTTCTCGGTGGCACTGTAGCTGATTCTACCTGGCGAGATGAGTTGATATCTCAGTTGGAAATTGACTACTTCAATCCGATTGTCCAGGACTGGAATGACGCAGCCCATCAGCGAGAACAATACGAACGAGAACAATGCGATTTTAATCTCTACGTCATTACGCCCAAGATGATCGGGTATTATTCCATTGCTGAGGTGATGGATGATGCCATGAAAAAATCCGATCAGACCATCTATTGTTTCCTACGCGAGGATGAAAATTGTGAGTTCTCCCCAAGTCAAATAATCTCCCTAGAAAACGTAGGTAAAAGAGCAACAAAATATGGTGCTATATGGGCCAGATCCTTGAGTGAGGTTGCCGCCTTTCTCAACTACGCCGGTATTCACCATGGTAGTGAAAAGACTAACGAACAGATAAAGGAAGAAGCCGATTATTATGATGCATTTACCAAGGTAGACACGGCTACCAAGTCATGGAAAGCATCAAAAATGTCCAAATCGGCTTTGTGGACCGGCATCGATCTGAGTAGTGGACTGATCGCATGGCGCCGCCTCCGTCATAAACCCGAAGTAGACCTCCCGGACCTCTCCAGTGAAATGGAACAATTTGTAGAGGCTTGTGTCCAGAATCAAACTAAAACGCGCAAAGTGTCTCTCTTCATTTCATATTCACGAGACCCCAGCAGCGCACTTGCCAGACAGCTCTACAATCAACTAAAAGATAAGTATGAAGTGTGGTTCGACAAAGTAAGCATACCGCACGGAGAAGATTTTAGGAGTTCCATTGAAAAAGGGGTCAGACATTGTGACAATTTCATCTATATCATCACCAAAAATGCTGTTGAGTCTCCTTACTGTGCAGCAGAGCTTGATTTAGCCAAGTCCTATGGTAAGAGAGTGATCCCCATACAGCAAGAAAAGGTAGGTGACGACGAAGTAGATAAAGACATCAAAGATATTAATCGAATAACATTCGAGAGCAAAGAGAGTCAATGGGACCTTGATACTTTACAACAGCAGATTGAGAAAGTCTCTAAAGTCGCCCCAGAGATAGTCGTAAGACACACACAGTTTTTAGCAAGAGCTGTTGAGTGGACGACCGAAGAGTTTAACCCGAGAATGTTGCTTCACGGCGATCTGCTCATCATGTATGAGCAATGGAGTCACGACTTGCAAGAAGCCAAACTAAAAACTAACCCTGTCACCAAATGGCACAAGCAATTGTATGCCGAATCAAGAGCATTTCATCATCTCGGCTATAGAGAAATCTGGATTGCAGGATATGATGAAGAAGTATTGCATAGCATTCGGTCAGGTTTTACAACCAATACGAATCCAATAGATCCCTCACCTGAGTCACTCTTGAAGTCTGCCTATTTCCTGTTTCTGGTGACTAAGGAGTCTGTGATCGATACAGTACTCAGCTCACAACTGGCAATGGCCAGGGATCACACGATACCGGTTATCTTTTTTTTACTTCAGGATGTGGTGCTACCGCAGGGCTTAAAACCTGAAGAGCATGACATTGTAATCAATAGCATTTCAAAACCCTCCCTTGAAAGTATCAGACAACTCAAAGCTCATCTTATCAAAAAGATCGGACCTCGTTTCGACTACTTCAAGACCCCATCGCTATTAACTATCAATGCTTACGAATGGCACAAAAGAAATCGCCAAGCCAGCAACTTGCTCAGAGGACGCTGCCTCTCCTACTTTCAATACTACCAACAAACATATGAGCTTGACTTAACGGAAAAGACCAAGGCCTATTTCGACGCTAGTCTGCAGGTTCAAGAGCACACACCTTATGATGTATTTGTTTGCTGTGAACCCAGCAAACTCAACTTTTCATTTTGGTTGGGAGGACAGCTTCTGAGTCAGAAACTAACCTCTTGGAACCACCATGCATACATCATAAAAGACAAACCTGAGGAACATGAGCTAATCATGGAAGGGATCAAACTGTCACAAAACTTTGTCATTATTTTATCCTCCTCAAAAAACATATTAGAAGATCGCAACATCGTAGCGCAGATCCAAACAGCGAAAGATCTTAAAAAGCGGATCTTCCTCGTTCAGAATGACGGATGCAAAGAGCCAGAGGAGCTCAGCTTATATCCTAAAATAGATTTTTCTTCCAAACCAGAGCAGGCAACATTTGAGTTGATAGAAGACCTGACCACGGATAGAGATTTTATCAAATTCTTCAATGAAGTATATCCGATTGCTTTGCAATGGGATGATGCCCAAGGAAAGTCCAAATCCGACCTTTTGCTCGGTGGATTTCCACTGGACGATGCCGAAAACAAGTTAAAAGGGCATGAAGAGGAAGTACCCGAGGTATTCAGAGCCTTTTTAACAAAGAGTAGGGAAAAAAGTAATCATAACAAGTTCAAGGAAAAACGCACCAAAGCTTTCATTGTACTCTTAGCCGTTATAGCATCTATTGTCGCCATTATAGCGGCGATTCAGAGTGGTCAAGCTAAGATCGAGCGAAACAATGCACGATTGTCCCAAATTGATGCTACAATCGAAAAAATCAACGCACAAGATTCCGAACTAGAAGCTCAGGAGGCCCTTAAAAAAGAGCAGATCGCCCAGTTAATAGCAGAAAAAAGGAGAATACAAGCAGACTCGAGTGCTGAGGCAGCCCTTTGTCTGAAATATGAAGCAGACTCCAGTGCCCAAGTAGCCTCTGCAAATGCCATCAAAGCACTGATAGCCAGAAATCGAGCAGACTCACTTAAACGAATTGCTCGCAGAGAAAATCGACTTTCTACCTCACTTATCAATTCATATCAAGTCAGGAGTACTGATAACAACCTTTTAGATACTGTCGCCAGGACCAAGGCCATTCAGGCATACTTTTTTCACAAAAATGACAAGGGACATAACCGCCACGACCCTGACATTTTCACAGCTTTATTTAAAGTAGCTAATGCTCCATTTATAGCTAATGCAACCAACATCATTCAAACGCTACCCCATTATACCAACGCATATAAGCCCTTCGCATTTGACTTCTATCCGGGAGGAAGAACCTTGTATATCCTTTCGGAGAATGGCACCAATACCATCATCACAACCCAAGAAACCTTATTAACTCCATCAGTTCACTATCAGATTGACCACTTAATTGGAGGAGGTCAAGTTTCGCCAGATGGTAGATATTTCTGGACTTACAGTGACAAAGGATTGGGAAGAGTGGACCTCTCTACAGGAGATTACTTTTTGGTGTTTCCCTCGGAAAACATTGAACATCTAGCGATCGCACCGATGCCCCGCCGAGAGGTAAGAGGGGGTCAGATATTCTTGGACGAATACATAATCGCTTCAAGGTCTTCCAGAGAGATCAGGTTATTCAAGTTTGAAAAAGACGGGCTCACTCAGATTCATCTGATTGCAGAACCTACGCCCTATGCATACCCAAAAGCCATGGATATCTATGGCTCTTATGAAGGTTACTTACTTGCAATTGGCCGAGGAGAGCAAATCACCACGCTTAGAGGCAAACGGATGAGTCCTCCTCTTGAAGAACGTAGCAGTATCACCCGAATAACGTCGACCTCCGAGCTGGATGCCCAAGATCAAATCACCTGCTTAAAGCTGTCTGGGCTCAATATGGTAGTGGGTACAGAGCAAGGAAAAATTGCCTTGGGACAATTAAATCTCTGGAAAGAGACAAGCCTCCAATCTTTTGCAAAGGCTAAAAGTAGCATTCGAAAAGTCTCCATTGACAATGTGTTCTATACTGCCGTCACTCACGGCAATCAATCAGAGCAAGCCAAGGTTATACTCAATACCCTGAAAAATGAAAAGAATGAATCCAATGACAATGGTATTGATCATGTAGAACGAAAAAGCGATGACATCATCAACGATATTGCCATAGTTGGTAGTAATCTATACTACATCGAAAACAATCTGAGTATCAGGTATCATACCCTCAGGGCGAGCAAGGTAATCAACAGTATCTGCCATACCTTGCAAAACTGCCAAGAGGAGAGTGAAATTTTTAATTCTTATTACGAGGAAGAGAGCCAAAAGGCTCAAGAACAAAACAGAAAACTTGAGCTGGAATTTTGTGAGTGTGAGGAGGTAAAAGGATGAGAAAATTACTCACATCAGCCGCGCTATTACTGGTATTCTGCGCGATGGGTCAGCAAAGAATCATTTTCGGTCATATTCGTGAAGCCTCCTCCGGTTTACCTATTGAGACCGGAGTCCTCATTGCAGTGAAAGACTCAATCAACCGAGAACGACTTTTTGAAAAGAAAAGTAATCCACACAATGGATATTTTGAACTCATCATAGATGCCTCTGTTGACACGCTGATCATACGTGAGCCAGGGTATGAAACAAGGTCCATAAACATCAAAGAGATATCGGGAAAAATACCATCCGATCAGTTAAAACTAAGGCGAACGCTAAACCTCGATCTGACCCTGACTCCGCCAGAAGCGATCGATGACGTAATGATACTAGGGTTTCAGGCTAAGAAGAATAATGAAACGCTATTAGATACACTAATCGGCAGCGACCAAAAACTGCAGGACATTCTGCTAACTCAAGATTACGATTCTATTGGAGTCATACAGGAAGGATATGATCCTCACTATGAAAACATTAGTGATCGGTTTCATCAAGATGTCCGACAAAGACTGCGAGATACTTTGACCATCACCTTAAATGCCCAAGAAAAACTATTTTCCGATAGAGGTATCTCTACCGCGGGAAAGAGAAATCAACGTATAGCTGAGATTCCCGCAAGTGTAGTGATCATTGGAAAAGAGGAAATCTCCTCTCAGGGATATCAGTCGGTAGCTGAGATTTTGGAAAATGTAACGGGCCTGTACCTCTTCAAAGATTATAGCTGGTCTGGTGGAGATCCCATTGTGGGCATGAGAGGATTCTTCTCTCAAGGTTTCAATAATGATATGATCATCTTAGTAAATGGCATCAATCAGTATCAAGACTATTGGGGATTCTACCCTTTTGCTAGCTTCCCAATTCCTGTTGAAGCCATTGATCGAATCGAGATTGTGCGTGGGCCAATGTCGGTACTCTATGGTAGTGGAGCTTTTTTTGGAGCCATCAATATCATCACCAACGATAATGCAAATTTGCGAAAGAATAAAAGCACTGAGCAGTTCGCATCGCTCTCATATGGAAGTCTTGATTCTCGAAGGGTAAGTGGTGGCATTAAGTACAATCAGGATAGGATCAAATTTGCCTTTAATGCTCAACTATTTGATACAGACGGGTTGAACCAACCTTTTTCCCGCTTTTTAAATGATAGCGTCTTAACTTCGGAGACTACCCAGGACAAACTGGCTTATGACCAGCGCTATCTCAACCTCTCGGTAAACTTGCAAGACAAGTCTGGCAGAGTTCAAACCAATTTGGACGTGGTCAGCTCAAGTGAGAACCGCGGTATTTTTGAATCGACAGTTTCCAGTTCCAATGATTTTTGCAGATGCCCTCTTCCTCAGGCCAATCCCAATGCAGAAGGGAGCGTAAATCGAACTACAAGTACCTACGGCGCTTTGCAGGTAAACTGGCAACCGCAAAAGCAAAAAACAACATATAATGCTTCCATAAATTTCTTCAACTTCCGAACAGGTATTGACTACAATGCCGGAGGTAACAGGTTTGGGCTCTCGTCCTTTTCGTCAAAGGCATTTGAAATGGAAGTCAGCGCCGCCCGCGAGTGGAAATTTCAAAATGATATTGGTATTAGCGGAATCATGGGTGTAAACATCCGCCGAGCAAACGACCTACTGACTACTTTTGACATCCCCAGTTCATCATTTACAGATGGCAACAATTACATAGCCCTAGCCGACGACAGCGAATTCACCTTGCTTTCAGCTTTCGCCGAAGTCGCTCTGGATTTGAGCAAACAGGTCTCCATAACAGGTGGCTTTCGTATCGAGGATCTTCGGGATTTCGATTATATACGCAATCCCGATCAAGACACCCTAAATAATTTAGCCATACCTCCTGACTTGGCAAGCCTGGATAATCAATCACCTGTATTGATACCTAGGGCAGCTTTAGTATATGCGATAGATCGTTTCAATCATCTCAAGCTATTGTACGGCGTTGCGCGCAAGAGGCCTTCTTTTGGTAATTTTACAGACAATGCATCGTTACAGTTCCCAAGTATTCAGACATTGGAAATAAACTTTATTAGGGAGAGCAAAAAAGCCAAAGGTGAGGCCATCAACATACGTCTCAACGCTAGTTTGTATTACAACCAAATCAAGGACCTCATCAGTAGAATATCAACAGTAGATAATCAGGGCAACTCCATCTTTCAAAGCAGCAATGCGCGCAAGGTCAATACCCTTGGCGGTGAAGTTGGATTATTCATTAGGTACGCCAACAATTGGAATATGGAGGTCAGCACATCTCTAAATAGCTCGCAAGAAGAACAAACATTGCGGGATGGCATAGTGGTTACAGAAGAAGCGCCCTCCTATTCTCCATCTTTACTTGGCTACTTCAAAACCTCCTACATACACAGATTACAACCCTTTGAGGTGACGACCGGTATCAATATGAGATATATCTCCCAGGTGAGTACTGAGTTTGAATTAAACGATCAGAATACCCCTGAACGAATCGGGAATGAAGTCCCAGGTTATATGATCACCAACTTCAACTTGCGCCTGAATAACTTCCAGATGCAAAAGAGTTCTGGCTTATTCAAAGACCTGTTTATCTCCGTCAATATTAGCAATCTGACAGATACTAAAATCCAGTACCCCGCCACCGGCAATAATGCGGCTTGGGCGGAGCAAGGTGCCGCTGGATTTGGACGTAGGTATCAATTGACGATAGGCCTAGATATGTAAATGTTTATGATACTAGCTACTGAAGAGAAAACGATATTATCAGATCTGAATAAACACCCAAATCAGATAGCCATATATTTTGAGGATCATAGATATACCCACCAATACATCGAAGACCAATCCAATCAAATAGCTGCAGGATTACTACAGAAGGGGGTTGAAAAGGGAGACGTAATAGCCTTGATGATGCGTCCCTCTCCTCAATTGATCATATCGCTATTGGGAATCCTAAAAGCAGGAGGTGTGTTTTTGCCTCTTGATCAACATACACCCTCGACGAGAAGAGATTTCATCCTGTCGGACAGCTCCGCCAAGCTTTGTATAACAGATTCACCATTGAATGGAAATTCAATTTTTCTTTCTTCCTCTGAGCTTATAGCCTCCGGCTATGCCAATTTGCCAACCATTAGCCAACAGGATCCTGCCTATATCATCTATACCTCAGGCACAACCGGTCATCCTAAAGGGGTACTGGTTTCACATGAATCATTGTCAACCTACCTGGCATTTGCTAAATTGACATACTTGACAGAAAATCCCGAGGTATTTGCACTGATCACCTCTCCAGCAGTCGATATGACCCTCACTTCCATTTTTCTTCCTTTGATCTCTGGAAATGCGATAATGATATTTGATCGGGGGTCTAACATTCAAAATTTCTCTGCTGCTTTAGACTCTGAGTCCGTCACCTGCATCAAGTGCACACCCACTCATCTGCAGTTTATGACTGACGAAAATGTAAAACCTGGTCGGTTAAGCACCCTTATCGTGGGAGGAGAGGCCTTTGCCGCTCAAGATGCCAAGCGTATCCAGGGACTCTATCCTAATACTCAGATATTTAACGAATACGGACCTACAGAGGCTACTGTTGGCTGCGCAGTGCATCGATATGATCCTACTCAAGACATCGATACTTACGTCCCTATTGGTCATGCTATTCCAGGAACTTCCCTAAAAATAATGAATGCACCAAACCAGAGTTCCGAGAATGGCGAAAAAGGAGAGTTGTATATCGGTGGTAAGTCCCTGGCTGAGAAGTACGTGAACAACACCGAAGAAACAGCAAATCACTTTGTCACCTTTGATGAGGGTACTTTTTACCGCACTGGAGACATAGTCAGGAAAAAAGCGGGGAAAATGTACTATTTGGGTCGAACAGATGATCAGATAAAACTTAATGGATATCGCATCGAGCCGATGGAAATCGAAAAAGTCATCCTCACCTATCCTGGGGTCAGGAACGCGAAGGTAATCGTCAAAGAAAAGCAACTGATAGTTTACCTCGATATTGAATCAACGGCAAAAGAGGAGATATACGGATTTTTATCTGAGAGACTCCCTTCATGGATGCGACCTTCAAAGATTTTTCACGCTCAAAATTGGATAACCGGTGCCAACGGAAAACTAGACCTGGAGACACTGCAAAAACATGCTCAACTTATTCTACAAAAGCAACCTACAGACATTGATCTTGATAGTACCAAAGCAGAAGAGATTAGAAATATGATTGCGATGGTAGCACTTGAGCCGGCCTTTGAGGATACCGCAAACTTGTACGAAATAGGCATTGACTCATTGCAGCTAGTTGCGCTGATCGTTGATCTGGAGAAGCGCTTCGACTGTCCTCTTAACATGGGGCAGATCATGGATAACCCTATCGTCCATCAACTCATCCATTCCGTTATCAGGTCTCAAAGTAATCGGGAAGTTTATCATCATCTTCATTCAGATAGTAGTCTAACAACCCTTCACTGCTTTCCTCCAGCTATAGGCGGAGCTATGGCCTTCAGAATGATGGTCCCACACACGGCCTCCTACCTCACTTGCTTATACGAAAGTCCTGTACAACTTGACAATCCGATCGAAGCATACGTCCAGGCTATTTCAAGTCAAAAAGTTCCCAATAACATACTTATTGGATATAGTGGCGGTGGTAATCTTGCCTTTGAGGTGGGAAAGGTGCTGGAAGCTCAAGGGCACGAAATAAGGGCCATCATTTTGATTGATGCCTATCGGAAAAAGCAAGTAGCCAAAACCTTGGCACCCGCTTTGGTCGAAATGAAAACGGAGGTTTTGAAAAAGCTGCCCCCATCAGTCAAGCATAATTGGAATGATGAGCTCGATAAGTACTATGACTTAATCAATTTTGAGCTGAGGGATTTTGAAGGAACCGTAAATGCCGACGTTTTTCTACTGAAGTCCGAAAATCGTGAGCATTTTGGCAATCGTAGCAACCACACCGGGCTGCTATTCAAAAGTTGGGATGACTCCAGCAACAATTACTATCAGGAAATAGATGGTTTTGGACAGCATGATGAAATGCTAACCAAAAAATTTGCCGGCAAGAATTTCCAAATCATCGAAGACATCATTAGCAGGTACTCATTATGAAAGTCTATCTCGGAGGTACGGTCAATGGCTCCACCTGGAGAGATTACATTGTTTCAAAGATTAAAATTGACTATTTCAATCCTGTAGTCAAGAATTGGGACGAACTCGCACATAAGAAGGAGCTCTATGAGAGAAGACATTGTGACTTTGTCTTATATGTACTGACGCCTAAGATGACAGGCTTTTACAGTCTCGCAGAGGTTACCGACGACGCTATCAAGAGACCAGACAGAACGATTTTTTGTTTTTTAAAAGAAGACGGTCAGGATGAATTCTCAGATGATGAGCTGATCTCTCTGCACAATGTTGGAAAACGCATAGAGCGGAATGGAGGTCTCTGGCTGCAGTCTTTGGAGGAGGTAATCGAGCATCTGAATACTGCAAAAAAGCAAGTTGAAGACTTCTCCCTTCAGGAAAACACAGCCATTGATGCCTTTATTTCTTTTGGAAGAAAAAGTAGCAAGCACTTTGTCGTAGAAATGTCAGACTACCTCCAAAAAAACCAGTTATCTACCTGGTTTGATGATGGTCTGGTACCTCTGGAGATTCGACATCTGGAGCAGGTCAATCACCTGATTGAAAGATCCCACAACTTTATTTTTGTGATCTCCTCTCACTCCGTGAGATCTGAGTATTGTATACGAGAGCTGGAGTATGCTCGCAAGCTTAAGAAAAGGGTGATACCCATTATGCATGAGCAACCTCATACATTCCTGGACAATATGCCCTTCGAAATTCGCAATGGTAAAATTTTATATTACTCTACCAAGTCCGCTCAGGTCAAGCTATTTGAGAATATCAAAAAAAGCATACTTGACGAAGCTGACTATATTGAAAAGCATACTGACCTGCTACTCCAGTCGCTCACATGGTATAAATCCCAAAAAGACCCTAAAAAGCTACTTTATGGCTTAGAACGATTAGATGCCAGCAAATGGTTGCGGAGAACGTTTGAGAATGTTCGACCTCCTGTGAGGCCATCCGATTTTCACAAGGCATATATTGAAGCATCAGAAAACCTTAGTATTTCCAAGCAGATACTTCACTTTTTGAATCGTGTGACTTCAGCCATTACTGACAGAAAGTCCTTTGATAACTTCATTGGCATTGTTTCGTTGGCTAATCCTATTTCACTACTGCCACAACTTTACAATATCCTTTTTACTCATGCCGACCTTTGCTCAGTCTCCGAATATACATTTGGGCTATTTGCATTTCTGAATCTGTGCTTCGCATTAGTAGGTATCAAACAAAAAAACCTGGGTATGTTCATTAGTATGTTTCTGAGTATGTTGATCAATCTACTCATTGTAGGTATGAAGCTCTCCCACCCCATTGGATGCTAGCAATTCTCGTGTTTTCTTGTCCTAGACTTTATTTAACTGGATTACAACGAGTTTTTGTCTTGAAGGCATCTCTGTATCACAGAAAGTCTTGTCCCCTATATCAGATCGATTAGTCTTAGAACCACTTTCGCAAAAAGACCTGGATGTATTTCATCAAATCACTCCAGAGACTTTGGATTACTTGAAGACCCCTCTAAGTTAGCTACTGTTTCAAGCAAGCAGGCCTTAAATTCTTTGCTAGGCCCATGAACTTGAAAATACTCAATATCGAGTATTGCACACGCGTTTACGCATATGTAGATTTGTTGTTTTGCAAAATTGGTAAGCGATCAAAATCAGGAAAGCCTATCAAAAAAAACAAGACCATTCAATATGAAACAACTAAAAAAGATTTTTGGTGTAATTCTCCTTGTCCTTTTGGCCAATGCATGCAGCAAGGACGACGATACCAGTGACTCAGGTGATGATCCTGCTGAAGATATTTTTACCACGGCTTCAACGGATGTTTCCACCTTCCAAATAGTCAACCTCAAAAAAACCTCCAACATCAATTTGTCGCAATCCTATGACGGCACTTTTGATGAAGAACCTTTAACATTAAATAAAGCAACCGACAGCACCCTTGTTTTTGTGGTCCCCGCTGTTGAAGCGGGCGTTTATGCCCTATCTATTCCAAATTTGGATTTCGAGCTAGACTTCACGGTGACGGAAACGATTCTCAGCGATACTCCTGAAAACATTTTAACCGGGATTGAGGACGAAATAACCACATTCAGCGCTACTGTAGTAGATTCGACCGAAAATCAAGCTGAATTGGCAAGTGCCATCAATTCCCTGACTAGTCTACTCGACAATGCGACAGATACGGAAAAAGAAGAATTGTCGCTTTACTATGAAGCTAACAAAGAAACCTTTGACGCTATTCTCAACTTAGAAATAGACAATGGCAGGCAAGAAGCATGTCTGCTATGTGCCTCGGACAATGTGAAATTCAGTGTAGCAGTACTTGCCTTTGCTGGTGGAGTATTGGTAGCTAGTGCCGGTGTCACACCTTTGGAAAGGGCCCTGGCAGCTACTGTGGCAGTGGTGGGCTGGACAAAAGCTCGGTCACTTTTAAAGAAAATCACTAACGAACGGCTAAAAGTGATCGGCACAGTCATCGCCACCTTAGAGGAAGAAATCAACGGCGGAAGAATTTCGAATTCCACACTCAGTTTAGTAAACGGAAACCCTGCTATTTTAAGTTTTGCTACCAATAGCCGGTCAATAACCACTGCAGATCGTTCTGAAAGTGATAGTGACTTCATAGATTTTTTTAGCGCTTTTGATCGCCTTAACAGCAGCATTACACTCCTCAATGAAATCATTACAGCGGTGAATAGTCTGCCTTTTGTAAATATTGATTTGATTGACCTTTCGACCATTCCCGCTTCTGTAGAGTCGGCCCCCGAGAGTGTTGATGCTGAGGTCTACGACAACTTTTCCTTTGCCATCGAAAACACTGCCATCGAATTAACAACAAAATTTATTGAAGCTGGTAAAATGGAAGTAACCCTGACAGCTGATAATTCTGTAGACCTGAGCTCAGAATTGACGACCGATCTGACCATTAGTTACCAGGATGATTTTAACGACCTTAGCGAAACAGTCGATATTACCTTGTCAGAAAGCCCATTTATAGAAGGCAATTGGACGGCAAGTCATATAGACTATACTCCAGTAGACGAATGGGTCGGGATCGAATTTGCTACATGCGAGGGTAGTGCAGAAATTACGACGAAAGAAGAAAGAATTACAGAGGCCACTATGGAAATTGGCAGTAGCTCTTTTTCATACAGTTATCAATTGGCGGTTAGAGAATTTGGTGATTGGACTTGTGAAAATCAAGGCGATGTCACCAATCAAACTTCCAATTCGGTCAGCAGAGCAAATACTAGTTATACTTTATCCCAATCTGGCAATGTCCTATTTACAGACTATGAAGGGTTTAGTACCAGTGCACGTGTAGAAATCATAGGGGATAACAAGATGAATTGGTGGGTAGACGAAGATCTGTTTGGTACTTTCGAAAGAGTCCCATAAGAAATAATCATTAGTAGACACCAGCATGCATGTTGGTGTCTACTGTCTTTTGCTTCTGCTCAAAGTCACTAGTAGGAGTCTCTTGGCTAAGGAAAAGTCTTTACCTGCTTTATTGTAGAATTATCCTTTCTGCTCATCTGTCAAAGATAGAGATGGACGCGAACTAAAAACTCGCGCTAGCTGAGTTTTATTTTTGCATCCTTAGACCAGGTGGGGACACGAGCTAAAAGCTCGCGCCAGCTGAGGCGGAAGACGAGATCAAAGAGTAATTCAAACTATCTTCAAAAATGATTTCATTATTCTCATCAAGATACAACCATTTACCTACCGGTTTCATGTCTTTTACTTCTCCTTTGATCTTTATTTCCCCATACGGAAGGGGATAAACAAAACTTCCATCTCCATTCTCAACTTGAAAATTCCCGAGCGTATCCCATACATTGACAAATAATTGCCTGCCACTATCAACTTTAATTTGTAAAGCTTTTTGACCATTGGGATACCAACTCAACCAGTCACCTTTGAGCTTACCTTCCTCATAAACCCCTTGACCTGACAGGTTACCATTAATATGGTACTGTTTGGTTTCACCGTGTGGAGCACCAGATTTAAATGGTGTTATTGATAATAAATCTCCACTTTCGCTCCATTGATTCCATTCTTTAATTCTCAGTCCATTAGCGTAAATACCTTCTAAAATTTTGATTCCGTTAGAGTTGTACTCTTCATATGGCCCATCCAAAATATCATCATCATAAGTAGCAATTTTTTTGATAGTTCCATCTTCATACCAACTTTGCCATTCACCTACTTTTTTCCCCTCTTTGAAAGATCCTTTTTCCTCCATTTTACCATTCTCATACCAGAAGACCCATTCTCCATCTTCAAGGTTTCCAACTTTGTGACCTTGATAAAACTTATTCCCATTCGAATGATAATCCACTGCTTCTTTTCTATCAGAAGTTCCTTGATTACAGGCTACAAATGCTACAAGTATTAATGCTAAAAACCTGTTCATATCTCTCTATCTATTTGGTGGATCTCCTGGAATCCAAGTACTACGGATTACATATTGAAGCATTAATACATCTGATGGGGTAGTCACACTAAAATTCCATAATGTAGGTTCTGCTGTAAAAATTGCTCCATTAACCGTTGCCGATTGACCGAGAAGAAGATAATGAGTACTTAGGTCTTGAAAAGCCGGATTAGCCCATTTCACAGTAAAGGTCACTGGAAGCACGTTAGTATTGGTCATCTTCATCTCAACGATTTGACCAGCTTCAAACTTCACTGGACCAAGTGCTTTTGTTGTCCAGCCTCCTTTGGCTAACATTCCTTTCGAATGGAATTTTAGATTGTCTTGTACTTCCTGGTCAGTAAACTCAAAACCTTGCAAACTCTGATCTGTCCCATCTATCCCCCCTGATGCTTGCCCTTTTCCCCCACCTGATGCATACCAGTCCATCGGATTTCTGTATCCTCTCATCTGTCGGGCTAGTACGCCATCTAGCCCTAGCTGATTCCCAAAAAGAATGCCTCGGTCATTCGCAAGGGCATTTTGATAGCCTAAAATGCCTCCCTGCATAGCACCAGCGATAGCACCTCCCTGAAAACCCGACCAAAAGTCACCGTTGATCGCATTGGTGATACCTCCAGCTACCGTTCCTTGGATAGCAGCTCCTGCGAGCGAACCAGGTACAACCCCACTCACACTAGCCAGGTCCGTAAAGCCTCCTCCGATTTGACTGGATATAAAACCTGTCCAAGCACTTTCCAAGGCAGAAAAAACTCCATCCACACCACCTTGATCAACCATACGGTATTGGAGCTGTTGCGGTCATTTTTGTATATCCTGCCTCCAGGACCATACTGTAGGTCAGTGTAGAAGGTGCCGCCGGAGCTACGCTGTATCCTGGTGGTCTTGTTGAAGTACTTATCGTAATCCAGGTCCGTCAGCGACTTGGGCTCGGATTTGGTGATGTTGCCATTGCTGTCATAAAAGTAGTCCGATTCCTGCTGGCCATCTATGGCCCTTACCCGGTTATTTCCCGTGTAGTACACATAGTTTTTGGTCGTGCTCCCTTTCTTCACTTTCATCAGGTTGCCATTGGCATCATAGGCGATCTCATTGCCTGTACCCACGCCCACATCATAGTTATTGTTAGCGGAGTGATCGGCTACTCTGAGCTTCCCGGTCTTGTCATATTGGAAGCGATAATAATGATTGGCAGGTCGTGGTGCTGATCCCCATGATCCGCTCTTATAGGTGAAAGTACACCTAGCGATAGAGCCGTTATGGTAGCCTCCACTGTATCCTCCTGAGGTATATTGGATGTCTTCTTTGAAGAATTTGTTGTCCTCGATCTTGGTAAGAGCACCCCGTATGTCGTAGAAGTGCTTCTGATTGATGGTCAGGCCATCCAGTTTTTCTTCGAACAGTGCACCATTCTTATCATAGGTGTACGCGGCAAAGCGGTCTGCATCGCTGGCTGTCCCGATAGATTTCAGGCTACCATCGGTAGGATGATAGTGGTACTTCACGATGAAGCCACCTCCGTAGTCCTCGGATATGGTCCGGCCTGTATGATCATACTGGTATTTGGTCGTCTGCACGGCACTCGTATAGTCGTACGTATATTGCTTGACTTCCGTTACCTGGCCATAGCGGTCGTAGGTGTAGTATTCCCGAGATTCTACATCAGCTATTTCATCATTGTTGACATCCATCCTATCCAGTGAATACTTGCCGTAATAGTACCGTACCCGCCAGATGGCATTGGAAGGGAGAGCCGTAGTCGCCGTAAGCCCGGACCAGGATCGGTACCAGTAACCCTCCTCCGTCACTCGGCCCCGTGTATCATACTTCCAATAAAACACATATCCCCCGGCTGCGCCGTTGGCATCCTGGGAAAATTTTGTTCTGCCCTGATTATCATATAGATATCTGGTGGTGCCATTGTCAGGGGTGGTTTTCGTGAGCATACGACCCAGGAGATCATAGGTCATGGTCGTCACATAGTCGTTGGCATTGCCACTGGGGGTTTCAAAATAGTTAGGCGGATAGATCTTGACCAGGTTTCCCGCATCGTCGTATTCGTATTTAGTAGTCAGCTTGGTATTAGACGATCCGGCGCCAAAAGAAACATAGTTGAATACCGCATTGCCTGATGATGATCCCAGGGTAAGGTAATAAGTGGTGCCAGCCAAGGCTACAAATTGACCGGAGCCGTTGTAATTGGTGTTGTTAACGATGTTGGAAGAGCCTGGACCGATTGTTCCTACTTTTATTGGTCCTGCACCGTGGCCACTGTATGTCACGGTTTGGGAGGTGGTCACATTGAGTGTAGCTGCGGTATTGGAGGATGTCAGTATAATGGTTTGCGGGGAGGGCGTGCCACTACCTGTAACTACTGAGACAACATCTGTTTTAGTCATGATAACGTGACCCAGTTTATCCCGGAAGGATACACTTTTCCACCCATCCGGGTCGGTAGTTTTTTGCATATAGAAATTGTTAGCGCTAAATCCGGTAACCATATAAAAGTCTGAGCTGGTAGAACTGCTATTACTACCATAAGTATAGAGGGTCGGGTGAGCGGAGTAGGCAGAAAAGGCGCTGCCGGGCACCCCCGTGTGGGTAGCTCGGCTCTCAGGGGTATTGCCATATCTTGTGCTAGTGTATGGATGAGAGTCTCCATTAATACTTTCAACTTCTCCTGTTACAGAGCCATTGCTTGTTGAAAAGTTTGCGACAAAGCTAGGCCGATAAGTAAGTGCGGTAGAAGTGATCTCGGTAGGTTTGGTGGTACCTACGGGTCTACCCATCAGGTCGTACAGGTTTTCAGTGACAAGGATATTGCCATTGGCCGCCTTGGATACCGCCTGTGTGGTCCGACCCACAGCATCAAAGTAAGTGACGCTCTCCAGTCCGTCTTTGTAGAGCACAACATTGTCTACGTACCAATCAATGTCATCATCTGCCTGACCATAGTTGCGAAAGCCAAACTGCTGTAGTCCGCTGGAGGAAGATGCAAAAGGATGGGTAGCATAACGTTTTCCGTCGAAGTAAATGGAGACCTGGTCCGTATCGGTATCGATGGCCACCTTTACGCGATAATGACGAATGTTGGGTTCTATATCGCTAAGCACATGGTGCCAGGTCCCTGACCGCCTGACCCTGAATTCATCATCCCACAGGGCTGACCAGATGATAGTTTCCGAACCGGTACTGGTCCTGTTCCAAGAGCTGCCGCCAGCCGCAAATCCAAAGTTGTAGTTATCAGGCGAACGGTCGCACCAGAAATCAAACTCCACGGCCAGCTGGCCTGTCAACTCGCTACCCAGGTTATAGTAGAAGCCATCGGATTCATTGCTCGGGCCTTCATTCACATTTTCCAGATGGCCTTTGGTCACCGACCATTCCGAATTACCTGATCCATCGTATTCAGTCTACTTAGTTCGCTTGTAGCGGAAGTCATCTAGGAAACCAACATTTGCCTGAATAACGGTAGATAGTGATCTTGATGGGTCATTTCCATTGAATGCTTGGTTGTATTTGGTGGATGGTGCGCCTGTGGTGGTACTGACAGGAAGTCCCTGAGCATCCGCTGCCGCTACTGGTGATCCCCAGGGATCATAAGCAGTGGTAGAAAGCAGTCCCCTTTCATCCATCGCTTCCACAGGTAGCTTAGTGGACTTGTCCAAGCTGCTGGAGGAGGCATATCCAGCGTTGGGATAATACCTGAAGTGATCAAAGTAGGCGCCCCTATTATTGGCGTAAAATCCGTGAAAGGTGGAAGATTGTGCACTACTTGCGCTCGTGGTAATGATTTTCTCACCGTTGAGATAAATCTCTATTTGACTTGAAGTCCGATCCACGCTGACCGTATGCCAGTCAGTCAGATCGCCACTATAACTATAAGTCGTCCTCAACGAACTACCATAGTACAGGGATATATTTCCATTGGCATAAAACCTCAGGTGATTCCCGGAGGAAGCCCCCGGAGCATTAGTAGGTGAATTGAACACAAAAGAGGCGTAGCCACTTCCCAGGTTGGTCAATCGCACCTTAAAATCAGCTTTGAAGTTGCCATGGGAGATATCGTCATACATCATCGCATACCTGACCCCACTGCTTGGTAGGTACAAATCTCCGCTTGTCGTACTGGTACCACTAAAAAGCCAGCTTTGAATGTTACCACCACCATTGAAATCATCGAACCATAGCTGATTGTATCTGGCTCGGTAAACGGTCATAGCAGGCAATGTCTTATCATAACCATGCGCTACGGCCGTGTAGTTGCCATCCATGTCGAGGGTCTCATTTACGTTGCCGTAAATGTCCCGATTGGTAATGGTACTGGTCAATATCCAGCCGGAGGGGTTGCTGGTACTGGTCCAGTTGGGGAAGTCCAGGGTACCACCATTCCAGGTATATTCTTTTTCCGGTGCCCATTTGCCATTCCACTGTTTCCACTTGGTAGCATTGGCCGATAGATTGACATTGTTGACCGTTTTGCGCTGCTGTATTACGGTATTATAGATCCCCTGCTGTGCGCCGTACTTCTCCCAGAAGTAGGTGTAGTAGGTGCGATGCAGGTCGTTTTGATTGTTGGCATCCCGGCTGTAGAAATAGGAGGATGTCATTTGATTGGTGGTGTTATAGGTGTAGTAAGTGGCTGTAGAAATGCCATCTTTCAATACACTTGTAGAAGGGGTATTGATACGCACTACGCCATTGGAATGAAGCTCATTGAAATCGGTCTGGAAATAGGAAACGACAGCTCCTGCACTATTTCTATTTTCTGTTCGATACCTTTGACCGGCCAACCGGTTAAAGTAGATTTGACCGTAGCTACTGTTATAATTGCTACCATCGAAAAAGTAATGATGTGTAGCGCCATATGGCCGTAAATGAGCTACCGCAGAACCAGGGATCACATGTGTCTCGTTGTACCTTGCCGTACCATTGGATTCTATTCTAGCATTGCTTGTTGCGTAATCAAAAGAAGTGTACTCATACCCATAACCATGCTTGATCCTGACCTGCGTCACGGGGTAATCAACGTAGTAACCCTCTGCAGAAGTATCGATTACTTTGTGCAAGTTGAGTTTGTTGGCAGTAGCATAGCTGCTTCCACTATACGTCACAAAACTCGATGCGCCAGCAATGCCAAACTCATAATCATTTGCTTCAATTTTGTCAGTCGTACCCGTTAGAGCCTTACTCACCATCTGATCGTTTTTGATGATAAATAGGTGAGCTTTTCCATTACGACGATCTGCGATAAAGTTTGTTCCTGAAGGTTTGGCATATTGCGTGGGTTTGTTATTGTAGTCAGTTGATGTTAAAATACTGTGACCGCCATGATTTCTTCTTAACCAAAAAAAGTATTCCTCAAAATATCCTTTTTGCATGATGTAGTGAGTATCCGTAAGCGGAATACTTGGGGGGGTCTGCGTTGTCCCCCAAGATCTCGTATTGGGATTGAAGTTCTTGCTGTATTTACCATTAGAGGCATTACTCCAAATGAGCATGTTTTTTCCAGTACTGCGTCGTTTGATAGATGAGATAGTTTCAGAAGTAAACTTCCACTTGTCGCCATCGTATCTTCCCGCCTTGAAATGATAATTATTATTATCGTTCACTCCCATCATAAAGATATCATTGTTGAAAGAGGAAAACTCCAACGGGTAATCTACCGGCAAAGTACCCATGGAGCTCCTGCTCCAGCTGTTGTAGTTCTCGTCCCACTTGAATACGTACTCTGGGTTAGAGTGGGGAGTAAATGGAATATTGAAAGAGGAATATTTAAAGTACTATGAAATAAAATCCTTAAAGCAAGCTAAGCTGCTACTTGATCAATCTATTGAACTCTACAATCAACATAGGCCACATTTAAGCATTGGTATGCTTACTCCTGAATTGGTTCATCAAATCAATATCCAAACTGAGAAACTATGGAAAACTTACCCAAGAAAATCAGCTATCTTAAACATGCAAATAACATCTTAAACCTGTAAACCTATTTCAGGACGAGACAGGAGAGATAAGGATATGATGAACCCTATTTGAGGCTGTAAGTAGCAACGAATGAGTAAGTAATCATCCTCTCCCGCAAATCTCTTGATACGGACACCATCGGCATTTTTTTTGATCTTCTACCTGGTCAAAGGCCACCTCTTTATCAAAAATCTCATGAAGCAATTGTGTCAAAATCTCCTCGAAAGGTTCGAGGTAAGTCCTGAACTCAGACACAGGTGCTGCTTTCCGACCTGGCTTTTCCATTAGACGCCAGTCAAAGCTTTTGTCAAATAAATCCCGACTATTGAACAGTCCCGGCTCTATTTGATCGTACTCACCGTCATAAGTTTTATAAAACAGGTAACTATAGAAGAAAACCTGAAATACAGCTTTGTTCCGCTTATCATCCGCTCTATCTATAAGGGATGACACGGTAGTAAAATCTTTGGCATCGCGACCTGTCTTATAGTCGATGACTCTGATCAATCCTTGCTTGAGGTCAATCCTATCAATTTTCCCTTTTAATCCTATTCTCAATTGCTTACCATGGACCTCTACGGGATAGTCCAATGCATAACCGTCACGCGTACTTGTCTCTAAGCCTAGTATCTTGAATGGAGCATATTGTTGATCGAACTTCAAGATCTTCAGAGCAGTCTTCCTGATGATTTCCGCTGCTATAATATTTCGCCCTTCAAGCTTAAATTTTTTCTCATTCTTGACCCTGTAGTGTTGAACGAAGGCTTTGTTGAGTGCTCCATCCACCCCTCCCTCCAACCAGAAAAAGTCATTGGGTTCTATGACATCACGTTTCTGCTTTTTCATAAATTGGTCGTAGAGGATCTCCATGGTATCATGCAGAATGTTGCCAAACACCATGGGGTCCATTTCCTCCTGCATTTCATCTGGCTCGTACAGTTCCTCTACATACTTGAAATAGAACCTAAGTCGGCAGTACAAATAGGTATCAAGGGCCGACGGCGTTAAGCGAGGTGTCCACTCTTCATCCCTGATCAAAAAACGATGTAGTTTCTCCATCACTCCCTTACTTTTCTCTACTTGGATAGGGCGAGCGGGTTTGGTTTTAATAGGATTGGCCAAAATACGTTTTTCTATCTTTAACCCAGACTCAAAAGCGAGCTGCTGCACTAAGCGACTCAATTCGCCGTTTACATTGAATTCTGAAACCGTATTGTAGTACAGGTGGACATCCTGTGCACGATGAAGAAGTCGGTAGAACAAGTAGGAGTAGATAGCATCCTGATGCTCGTATACTGGCAGCTCAAAAGCTTTTCGAATATTGTAGGGAATGAAAGATCCTTTTCTCGGAGCAGCTGGCCAACTGTTCTCATTCATATTCAAGATGAATACGTGATCAAAGTCCAGGTTGCGCGTTTCCAAGATACCCATCACCTGCAATCCCTGCAATGGCTCCCCGGTAAATGGAATCTTCAAGCTTCTGGCAAGTCGCCTGAAAAGCTTGATAAGAAAATCATAACTTAGCCGCTCCGCCCGATCACCAAGCATCTGTCCCAGTCTATCAATCTGCTGGTAAAATCGGCTGATAAACTCTAACTCGAGGTCATGTCCTTTTTCTTTCCACTCATGATGTAATGCTTTTAGAATATCCAGCAAATACTTTAACGCATGATCCGGCTTGTTGAAGATCAACATAAACAAGTCATGTGAAACCATAAGTTCTTCCTGATATAATCGAATCAGGTTGCGGCGCTTGATGTCATGGATAAGGTCCCCTATTTTCTTTTTAGCCAATGGCAATAGCAGTGGATGCTCCAACAATTCTATAACTGGTCGGTGATAGAAAGATACTCCATTCACCAAATCCTCTCGTATGGTCTGCTGCAACTGTAGGACACTCTCTACTAAACTAAATACGGGGGCATCTTTCAATGGATAACCCATCGTAATGTTTACTGCATCAATCTCATCAGAGAGGCTGTGTAGCGCTGGGAAGAGCATATACTCATTTGGCATGACCACCACCGTCCGTTCAGGCTGAAAGTCAGGTTTCGTCGAAAGTGCCTGCAAGTCCTCGGCCATAGCCTTTGCTTGTCCTACTTCCAGAGACACTCCAGTAGTAGATATGGGTTTAGATCGAGTAATGCCAGCAGGAAACCCATTTGAAAAAGTTTTACCTAAGATTGGATCTTTACGATATTGTCTCAGGAAAAACCCTGCTTCTTGGTTTTCATCGTCCATGTAATACGCATCCAGATCCCAATAAACTTCGGCTTTCCCAAGTTCTATAAAGTGTTTGATGATACCCTCTTCAGCTAAGGTCAAGGCATTGAAACCAACAAAAAAGAGTTGCCCAATATCGGTTATCGATGTTTCATTCAATCCTTGCAGGTATTCGCGATAAATCAACCCACCATAGCCTTGTCCTTTTCGCAATAATTCCTGCTTGAAATCCAGATAAATGGGGAGTAATATTTTCCATGTTTCCAGAAAGGCTTCCTGGCTCTTGGTGGAGGTAGGTAAGAAAGTAGCCCAGAAAGATTGAATGATACGCTTTTCATCCTCACCCAAAAAATAAAACTCTTCATCAAGTTCTTTCTGTGTTTTGATACTTGTGAATAGTTTCTCAGGATCAACCAGATACTGATCAATTTCCTCAAAATCCCGAAGGATCATCTCCCCCCAGAAAAAGAACTTATCAAAAGACTCTTCCTTACTTTGATGACGCTTATAAACTTCATAGAGTTGAAAAACTGCTTCTAAGGTTTCCAGCTTCCTCAAGCTGGATTTTGCCAACACAAAATCTTCCAGACTACTAACCTGTGGCATCCAAATAGGCTTTGAAATCAATTGTCCCAGTGCCTTTCTAAAAAAGAGCCCTGCTCGCCTATTGGGAAAGATGACCTGTAGTTCCGACAGGTGGTCTCCATGCTTCTCGTAAAGTTCCTTTGCTATTTCCTCTACAAAAGTCATAACGCTCCAGTGTTTACCACCTCTACAGGATCCAGGTAGACAATATATCCCTCAACCTTTTCATAACCCATGTCTCTCAGGATATCTACATAGGATTGAACCTGTTGTTGGTCTTTGCCACGTTTCAACCCCGTTTTGAAATCTATCACTTGCCATGTGTCTCCTTTTCTGATCAGTCGGTCGATCCGTTTATAGCTACCTCCAGGGAGGAGAATTGGTGCTTCGATTTTGGCTTCATCAATATCCTTGAAAAAGGGCTCAATATCCTCATGATGGACAATGAGTTTAAGTTCCCTTTTCAGATGCTCGTCCTCCAATGCATACAAATCTTCAAGATGATGTATTCTGCTCAAAGCATGATGCAGGGATACTCCCCACTGTTGCGCCTCAAAATTTTGTTCACTAAGTTCTACGGCACCTTTCATTTGGAGGCTGACCTTACCTCGCCAGGGATGCGCATGATACTTACCTAGCCCATGCTCTATAGAATGAGTATCCTCAGATTGCCTTTTTTCAGATATACTTCCTTTTTCAAATCGATGAAGATCAGGTTGCCATCCTTCCTTGGGCTCCACCAATTGATGAGTCAGCTGTCCTACATGATACATCTTGTCTGTCTTGGTTAAGTCTGCAAATGCAAACAAGGCATCGATCGGCCTGGTAAAGGCTACATAAAGTAGATTAAGGTTATCCAAGAAAGCACTGATCTTCTCTTGCCAATAGATGTCTGACCAAACTGTATCTGCCAATTTAGAGGAGTACCTGAGTGGCACTATTGGAAGTTGGTTAAGTGGCTCCTCCTGTAGGCCCCGACACCATAGAATCTCCTCTTTGCTATAGGTGTCGTGATCAAGCTTCCAATTAAGAAATGGAATAATAATAATCGGAAACTCTAATCCTTTCGATTTGTGAATAGTCAATATTTTCACCGCATCATTTTCGTCGGCAATTTGTATTGCTCGCTCTTTACGGATATTTTCCCACCATATGAGGAAAGAAGGAATATCGCCTCTTTCGTTTTTAGAATAGTCAAGTACTGCATCTTGAAAACCCTGTAGATAGGTGTATTCTTCTTGCAGCTTGTTGAGCTCGAAAATCCTAATCAACAACTCTACTAATTCATAAAGCGGTAAAGTTTTTAGATAATCTTTTTGCTTTTTGAATTCTGAAGGCACTTGACCCATCCAGTGCTTGTACCCTCCAAATATTTCATCATCTGCTACCGATTGACCCAATACATATCTTCTATATTCATAAAGCCACTCAGACAAGACTATCGTATTCTCCTCATGATTGAGCCACTTGATCATGCTGATAATGAACTTGACACTATGACTGGAAAAAAGATACAACGCTTCAGAACTGACGACATCATACTTGAGATGTGGCTTAGCTTGCTCCGTATTTTTGTATTGCATAAATGCATCAGCTACCCGTTTGCCTTCACGCTGAGTACGGGTCAGAACGGCAATATCTCGAAGTGCATAACCCTTTTCCTGGAGCTCCTCTACTAAAGCAATTGTCTTGGCGATCCCCATCTGCTGCCAATCACTCATCTCATCACTTTCAAAAAATGAGATGTTAACGTAACCCGTATCCTTATCAGCTACAGACTCTTGTATAACATCTTCGTATGCCGAAAGGGCTTTTTCCAAAGTCACCCGCAAGGACTCATCAATACCTTCAAAATACTTATGAGCGAGTGGCAAGGCATCTGAGAAAAACTGGTTGTTAAAGTTGACAATACCTGAAGCACTTCGCCAGTTGGTACTTAAGTGCTCCTCCTGCACATTGTAGTCACCAATATCCTCCTTGACACGATCTTGCAAAAGTCTCCAATCACCCCCTCTCCATCGGTAAATGGACTGTTTGACATCACCAACTACAAGACTGGTCGAGCCCTCATCGGTACTATTTTTGACCAATGCCCTGAAATTACTCCATTGGAAAGCACTTGTATCCTGAAATTCATCGATCAGGTAATGTCTGAAAATAGAGCCAACCTTTTCATAAATGTAGGGGGTATCGCTGTCATCGATGATTTGATTCAGAAAGTCGGGAAGATCTGCGATGAGCATGACATCCTTTTCATCCCGATAGTCTTGAAGTTTCTTCGTGATTTCTGACAGGATCCCGAAGGTGAAAAAATACCGATGCACCTCCTGAACAGAGTTATAGCTGATAATATGCTGATCGATGTAGTCGATTAGCGACTTATACAGCGGGAAGATGCGCTGCTCCAAAGCTTGAACCAACGAGGTATTGTTGATATTTTCCTTTGTCAGCCATTTAGATAGGTCGCCGGTTGCAGCTCTGCGACCATCTGAAATGGTAAAGTCTCCAGCAGCTACCTTCAAAAATAATCCTGCAGGGCCACTGACTTTTCGGCTAAAGGCCTCTACTCCACCAGAAGACTCAATAGCATCAAGTCCTTTTCTAGCTAAGTTGTCGCACTGCTTTTCAAATTCTTGTCGTTGTCGACCGAGGTCATTTATGAACGTCTTGAAAAACCCAGGCTGCTCTCCTAACCTCAAAACTTCGGCCTGATATTGTTTGTAGCTATCCTTAGTAATCTGGCCAGCCAATGCAGATATATCATTTCGAAAATCCCAGGATTTGCCATCCTCGACCTTGGTCTCTGCAAAACTTGTCAGCCACTCCCGTAACTCCTTCTTATTCTCATCTCCTAATTCGGCGAGCAGGTCATCAATAACTTCCTGAAGCACTTTAGTGAGATCCAGGTCTATAGAAAAACTTCCTTGCAAACCGATTTCTCTGGCAAAGGAACGAATGACCTGATGAAAAAAGCTATCGATAGTTACTACTGCAAATCTTCCGTATTCGTGCAGGATCTTGGTAAGGATATCGCGTGCTTTAGCATTTAAGGCCCGATCATCAATACCAAGTGCTGCCTTTAGCTCCTCACGCATGGGATGAGACTTCCCTTGAAGAAGATGCTGTAAGACTTCGATAATCCGCCTTTTCATCTCTTCCGTAGCCTTATTGGTAAAGGTCACTCCGAGTATAGACTTGTAGGCATCTGGGTATCGCAATGCCAATTTCAAATACTCCTTAGCAAGTGTAAATGTCTTACCAGAGCCAGCTGAAGACCGATAAATGAGAAAGGGTTTTGGCATCGGATTTAAAGTTAACAAATGCCCATGTCCTGATACTCGGATGTGGAAAAATTACTAAGTCATTTTCATTAGATACATACCAAGTTTTACTTCAACTGAAATTATTCCCGTTAGGCTTATTAATATTCAATATTATCTTAATGTTAACCAAATGTTACTTATATTAGCTGTGCTTTATTTGAATGTTAAGAGAGATTTTTTAGGATTATGAAAAAGGGAGCGATATTATTTATCTTTTGTTTTGCTTTATCAGTGGCAATTGCTGGTACCGGAGAAAAAAGAACAGTTAACTCAGCACCACAAGTGACTAATCTAAATGATGTGATCAGTCAAATAGAGTACCCTAAAACTTTGCGAGATAATTTTGTCGAAGGGAGCGTCGTAGTGGTCGTAAAAATATGTGAGAAAGGAAACCTAAAAGACTATCGAATCAGAAAATCATCTGATCCACTTTTTCAGGCTTCCGTTGAAAATGCGTTAGATGACTTACAGTTTCAACCTGCTACAAATACATCTGGCGAGTATGTTGAAAGTCGAATATCTATCCCTTTCGAGTTCAAATTGAATTTTGATTAACTCGTCCCTACTACAGGAGATTCAGTAGCAGTAATTCATTCTGTTTCTCTATCCGACGAAGTATTCATACTCCTTCTCAAAAGCAGCCTCTATTCGATCGTTAGTTAAATTTCCAATACTTCCCACATGAGTATGGTTTAGGTCTTTTTTAGACTGGTAAGTGCCGTCTTTGATCTTTTTGGCTATCTGCTGATAAGCATCTCTGAACGGCACTCCGCTCAGAACTGCTTCATTTACTTCTTCTACCGTAAACAAAAGGTCATATCTCTCATCCTTCAATATATTAGGTGTTACCTGTATCGA
>JAHCMJ010000151.1 GCA_019192485.1 Cyclobacteriaceae bacterium HetDA_MAG_MS6
ACCGCTGATCATTTCGGGCCCTATTCCTAAAGGTGACGAGCATGAATTCTATGAACTCAAACCACGTATCCAGCGCTTGGTCGATGCCCAACGCAAACTGATTGGTGACTATCTCAATACCGCAAAGAAAAATATCAAGGACGGCAAAGATAGTGATGCAGGTCTGCCACTTTTCCGTACTTATCGAGGTCTCCCAAAATTTAAACCTCTAATTAAGTTTCTAAGCGAAACAGGCATTAGACAGGTCCTTCAAAAAACAGAAAACTACTATCTCCAGGACAATCAAAAGAATATGCCTGAGGCGGATGAGCCTCTATATTTCACCATCGATGAGAAGCACAATAGTATAGAACTCACCGAAAAAGGCATTGACCTCATCACCAACGAAGGCGAGGATTCTACATTCTTCATCCTACCAGATATTGGAGGAGAGATTGCTAAACTCGAAAATGATGAGACCACTCCCGAAGAGGATAAGCTGAAAGCCAAGGATGCACTCATCAAGGACTACAGTGTCAAGGCGCAACGGATTCACTCCGTCAATCAATTGCTAAGAGCTTATTGCCTTTACGATAGAGATACGGAGTACATTGTAGTTGACGAAAAGGTGAAGATCGTCGATGAGCAGACTGGTCGTGTAATGGGAGGTCGCCGCTACTCGGATGGTCTTCATCAAGCCATTGAAGCCAAGGAAAATGTAAAAGTGGAGGACGCGACGCAGACTTATGCTACAATAACGTTGCAAAACTACTTCCGCATGTACCACAAGCTTGCAGGCATGACCGGAACAGCAGAAACTGAGGCCGGTGAATTCTGGGATATCTACAAGCTAGATGTGGTCGTCATCCCCACGAATCGTTCCATTGTTAGAAATGATATTGACGACAAGGTATACAAGACTATGCGGGAGAAATTCAACGCCGTAGTAGATGAAATCGTAGAACTGACCCAAGCCGGAAGACCAGTACTTGTAGGTACTACTTCTGTAGAAATCTCTGAGGTTCTGAGCAGAATGCTCAAACTAAAAAACATCCCCCACCAGGTGCTCAATGCCAAGCAGCATGCAAAGGAAGCAGACGTAGTAGCAGAAGCCGGAAAGCCCGGGACCGTGACCATAGCCACTAACATGGCCGGTCGAGGTACAGACATCAAGTTGACACCCGAATCGAAAGCTGCAGGAGGTCTGGCAATCGTGGGTACCGAACGTCATGAGTCACGACGAGTGGACAGACAGCTGAGAGGTAGGTCCGGACGTCAAGGTGACGTAGGATCATCACAGTTCTTCGTGTCATTAGAAGACAACCTCATGAGGTTATTCATGTCAGATAGGGCGGCAAAGATCATGGACAGACTGGGACTGAAAGAAGGAGAGGTCATCCAGCACAGCATGATCACCAAGTCCATTGAACGTGCCCAAAAGAAGGTGGAAGAAAATAACTTCGCAGTCAGAAAGCGACTCCTTGAATACGATGATGTCATGAACTCTCAGCGTGAAGTCATCTACAAAAGGAGAAAAAATGCGCTTTATGGAGAGCGTCTGCAAGTAGATATCATGAATATGCTCTATGATACCTGCGAAGACATTGCGGTCAATGCCAAGGTCGATAATAACCTAGATGGGCTCAAACTAAACATCATTGCCGTTCTGGGTATAGATTTTCAGATTACTGAAGAGGAACTTCAAAAGATCTCAGAAGCGGAACTGACAGAAAAAATTTATGATGAAGCATTTGCAGCCTACAATAGAAAAAATCAAGTAACATTAGACAAGGCAAACCCCATTCTCCGGCAATTGTATAAAGACAAAGGAGCAACTATAGACGATATACTTGTCCCTTTTACTGATGGGAAGAAGCAAATAGGCATAAGTGCCAATCTTCAAAAAGCTATCGAAAACGATGGCAGAGAAGTCATAGATGCCATGGAAAAAATGGTGACGCTTTCTATCATTGATCAAGCCTGGAAAGAGCACCTACGTGAAATGGATGATCTCAAGCAATCCGTTCAAAATGCAGTCTATGAGCAGAAGGACCCATTGATGATCTATAAGTTTGAAGGTTTTGAAATGTTTAAACGCTTCATTGGCAAAGTCAATGAGGACACTATTACCTTCCTCATGAAAGCAGAAATCCCGGTGCGGCAAGCAGAGGAAGTTCAGGAGGCAAGAAGGTCTCGTTCCAAACAGAACTATAGAGAGTCTAAGGAAGAATCTAGATCAGCACTAGCTTACAATAGTCAGGGCAATAGACCTCCAGCGGAGAAAGTAGCTCCCGCCAAATCACAAAAGGTAGCGGGAAGAAATGAAAGGGTTTCTGTACAATATGCTGATGGTTCTATCAAAAAAGATGTTAAATTCAAGACCGTAGAAGCAGATATTCGCGATAACAAATGCGTGATTATAGAATCATAATATTGCTAGGTTTACTGCTCTTTGGCTGTAAGTCTGCTAGCGTAGTTACCTCAACTTACCAGGAGGATCTAAGTATGTGGCGACCACAACTTGCCCAAGAAGAGCCTGTCGACACAACAAAATCAGAACAAACTCTTATCGCTACCCCAAGCCAGGAGAATGTCGCCTTTGCTAATCATATTGGAACAGATCTGGACAGCATCAATCGCATCATTGCGCAACGAAATCTACAACGCAAATATTGGGATGGCTATACAATCCAAGTGTACACGGGACCTAGCAGAGACAAAGCCAACCAGTCGAGAAGACAGATAGAAGTGCTCTTTGAAGATTTAAGACCCACTGTTAGTTATTTTCAACCCAACTACAAGGTAAGAGTAGGTCAGTACTACGATAGACTACAAGCATATCAAGCATATACCAAGGTAAAGGCCGCCTTTCCAAGGGCATTGTTACTGCCTGATAAAATACAAATACCACAGAATGAGTGAACTGATTGAAAAGATCAAAGGACTCGCCAATGCTTACTTCGAAGAAATAGTTGATATCAGGCATCACTTGCATGCCCATCCCGAATTATCCTTTGAAGAATACAAGACTGCAGAGTTTATTGAACGCAAGCTGGACGAATTTGGCTTTAAGCAGGTCGAAAGAAAAGCTAATACCGGCCTGACGTTTTTACTGGAAGGAAAGCAACCAGGCAAGGTCATAGCGCTAAGAGCTGACATAGATGCTCTCCCTATTACAGAAGCCAATGAGACCGCTTACAAATCGCAAAATCCAGGAGTCATGCATGCATGTGGACATGATGTCCATACCGCTTCTTTACTGGGAGCTTGTAAAATTCTCCAGTCACTTCAAGGAGAATTTGAAGGCTCTGTCAAGATCATCTTTCAGCCTGGAGAAGAAAAAGCACCAGGTGGGGCATCTATCATGATCAAGGAGGGTATCCTTCAAAACCCAAAACCTCAAAAGATTCTTGGTCAACATGTCATGCCCTTTATACCGGCAGGAAAGGTAGGTTTTAGGAAAGGCATGTACATGGCCAGTGCCGACGAGATTTATTTTACTGTAAAAGGAAAAGGCGGTCACGCAGCAATGCCGGAGAATGCTGTCGATCCTATAGTCATTACAAGTCAGATTATTGTAAGCTTACAACAAATCGTCAGCAGGAAAGCCAGCCCAAAGATTCCTTCAGTACTGACATTTGGCAAAATTCGTGGTGGTGATGTCAACAACGTGATTCCCGATGAAGTCAAAGTGGATGGAACCTTCCGCACATACAATGAGGAATGGCGAGAAAAGGCTCATCAACTGATGAAAAAGATGGCTGTCGGAATGGCCGAGTCCATGGGAGCTACATGTGACTTTGAGGTGGTAAAAGGATATCCATTTCTGGTAAACGATGAGGCCTACACGGAAAGAAATATTCAAGCGGCCAGAAAGTACATGGGAACAGATAACGTGGTGGACCTGGACCTGTGGATGGCAGGAGAAGATTTCGCTTTCTACTCTCAGGAAGTAGATGCCTGTTTTTACCGCCTGGGAACAAGAAATGAGGAGCTAGGTACCACATCCGGAGTACACACTCCCACATTTGATATTGATGAAACTGCCCTCAAAACCGGAATGGGCCTAATGGCTTGGCTTGCTCTAAATGAGTTACATCATGCCTAGTATTTTCAGCAAGTACAAGCTATCTTCAGAATGACTTAATCGGAAATAAAGTGCCCAAGGTATTACTCATCAACAAACTTATTGATAAGATCACCGAATATCTCAAGCTAAAAGGTGATCAGGTTAAGGTGGAGGCAATGGGGCATGTCGCCCGCGTGCTCTCGGTAGTGATCACCTATGGCATTATTGCCTTTATTGGAGGTTTTCTGCTATTCTTTCTAAGTATCACTGTGGCTGTTTGCCTGAATCACCTTCTTGAGAGTACATTTCTGGGATACCTAATTATGTCTGGATTACTGTTCTTGCTGGTTATTGTTTTATTATTGGTACATAAAACAGGTTCTTTGCAGAGGTGGTTGGAAGGGTTAATATTAGGCATAGGTGACCCTAAAGAAAAAGACGAAGAAGACCATGAGTAAGCACTCTAAAAAATATTACGATAAGCAGCTAGCATTGGAAGAAAAGGCCCAGAACCTCCGTGAGGAAATTGAAAGAGAATCAGAGAAGGCGGAGGACCAGATGATCAAAACACTAAAAGTCGTAGGAGTAGCCGGAGGTATTGTTTTGATCTTATTCATAATCAGCCGAGCTTTCGCAGGAAAACGCAAGAAAAAAGGAAAAGTAAAATCCAAAAACACCAAAACCCTACTCAATCTTATCCCTCCTCAACTGCAAAAAAGAGCTTTTGATATGCTCATGGCATACGCGACAAAATGGTTGGCAGATTTCCTATCGAAAAAAGAAAAAAAGGAAGTTAAAGATTCATAAGGGATTCCCTCCTGCGCATCTTGCCAGCAGGAATGCCAAACATCATTTTAAATCGACGGCAGAAGTATGCCGTATCTTTGTAACCCACATCCTTTCCTATTTCCCGAATACTTTTCTTTGAAGTCCGTAGGAGGTCTACGGCCATTTCCATTCGCTGGTACTCTATATAGTCTTGTGGGTTAATCCCCGTGAGCATTTTAAAATACTGACCAACATAATCTTCTGATACATTGGCAACATTAGCCAACACCTTATTGGAAAGATCCTCTCCAAGATTTTCTTTAATGTAGCCAAAGATATCTATGAGACGAGGGTCCTTGAAATAGGTACTATTAGTAGCGAATTGCTCGACAAATAGCCCTCTCTCCAGAATATATCTAATAAGTTCTACAACCAGCTGCTCGGTGAGTATTTTCACAACCCGCCCCTTTCCTGGTATGCTGCCTACGGTCTCCCTATTGATATCCAATATCAGGTTGGCTAGTTTATCTTGATTGTCAATAACAAAAGGAGGAATATCGAGAGAACTGAAAAAGTTGACCGAGTCAAAGACTTTCGCATCAAATGATACATAGCTATAGGCATCTGTCGTAGGACTTCCGTTGTTCTCAGAGTTGAAGTATTTCTCCTTATTATTAAGAAAATCGTCTTTCGAGAGACTAACCGAATCCCCGCCTCCATAAGTGATGGAAAGCTGTTTTCCTCCGGGCACAAAGAGAATTTGGTCTTTTTGCACCACTTCTCGTTCCTTTCCGAATCGCAACTGACCACTATTGACATAGAGCAAGGAATTCTCTACATCATAGTTATTTTCTATCGTCACGGGCCGTAAAATATTAATATTTTTAGCCTTGATAAATCTTACAGAGAGAGACTCTATGATTCTGTTATAATCTTCCATAGAGCAGAAATATGATCTTTAGCAGAATTTTAAGCTGATTGAAATAAAATAGTTGTACGAATCTAATATTTTGTTTCAAGATACCAAAATCTGAAAGATGATAAATACTGCTACAAGGATTTAGATTATTTCAATAAGGTGCGAGAGATAACGATTTTTTGGATTTCGGATGTGCCTTCATAAATCTGAGTAATCTTGGCATCCCTCATAAGACGTTCTACGTGAAATTCCTTAACAAAGCCATATCCACCATGAATTTGAACTGCTTCAACAGTAGTCTCCATCGCCGTCTGAGAAGCGAAGAGTTTGGCCATGGCAGAAGCTTGAGCAAAATCTTTTCCTGCATCTTTAAGCTGTGCTGCTTGCATGATCAATAACCTGGCCGCATCTATTTTAGTTGCCATATCAGCCAGTTTAAACTGTATAGCCTGATGCTTTGCAATCTCCACTCCAAAAGCTTTTCTCTCTTTAGCATATTTGACTGATAGCTCCAGCGCTCCGGAGGCTATACCAAGGGCCTGAGAAGCTATGCCAATCCTCCCTCCATTCAGAGAACCCATGGCAAATGAAAACCCGAAACCATCTTCCCCAATGCGGTTTTCTTTAGGAACCTTCATATCCGAAAACATCAGGGAATGTGTATCGGAACCACGTATTCCAAGTTTGTTCTCTTTTTTACCTACTGTAAATCCTGGTGTTTCCCTTTCCACAATAAGGGCATTTATTCCCTTATGCCGTTTCTCTGGATCTGTTTGTGCCATGATAAGGTAAACGGATGCAGAATTCCCATTAGTGATCCAATTCTTCGTACCATTCATCAGATAGTGATCACCCTTGTCTTCAGCTGTAGTTCGTTGCGAAGTAGCATCTGATCCTGCTTCCGGCTCCGATAAGCAGAATGCACCTATGATCTCTCCCTTTGCCAGACGTGTGAGGTATTTCTGTTTTTGTTCTTCCGATCCATATTTTTCTAGGCCTGCGCACACGAGGGAGTTGTTGACTGACATGACAACAGAAGCTGAGGCATCAACCTTGGATATCTCTTCCATGGCCAGTGCGTATGAGACGGTATCCATGCCACCTCCACCATATTTTGGATCTACCATCATACCCATAAACCCTAGTTCTCCCATCATCTTCACTTGTTCCTCAGGGAATTGCTGGTTTTCGTCTCGTTCAATTACACCAGGTAGCAGCTCTTTTTGGGCAAATTCTCTTGCCGCATCTCGCACGGCTAGTTGCTCTTCAGTGTAGTTAAAATTCATGGGCTTAAATCAGTTTAGAGTTAATGTTGGGCTGCAAATATATCAATATTGTTATGCATGCATACTAAATAAATCATAAAAAAGCCTCGCAAGGAGGCTCTTAAAATGCTTTTTCCTAGTCCCTACTACCCATAAATAGCATGATCCAGTACATCAAAGTGGCGATCGCTCCCAAAGCTGCAACGACATAGGTCATTGCTGCCCATTTAAGAGCATCTTTTGCCATATCGTGCTCTCCTGGATTGACAATCCCACGTTGATCGATCCATGCCAGTGCTCGTTTACTAGCATCAAACTCAACAGGTAGAGTGACGATAGAAAACAAAGTGATCACGGCTTGGGCCGCAATGATTACCAGGATTATGTTTTGTATGCCCAGGCCATAAAGAAAGCCACCGCCAAATATCATCAACATCACAATGATATTCATTACTCGCGCACTTACGTTCTGCACTGGCACCATCGCAGAGCGAAACTCCAAGAAACTATAAGCCTGTGCGTGCTGTACAGCATGTCCACATTCATGAGCTGCTACCGCGGCAGCGGCGGCAGAACGACCATGATAAACATCTGGGCTTAAGTTCACCGTCTTGTTCCCTGGATTGTAATGATCTGTGAGCTTACCTTCTACTGAGGTCACACTCACATCATGAATGTTATTGTCTCTAAGCATGAGCTCCGCTATCTCTCTCCCGGAAAGACCTGACGCTAGGTGTATTTGTGAGTATTTTTTGAACTTGCTCTTAAGTCTATTACTGACCAAGAGACTTATAATGAAGAAACCAATTCCTATTAATATTAACATTTAATTCAGCTGTTTTTTAATTTATCAATTAACAAAGTGGTGGAGTAGCCATCTACCAAATCAATCGTCTCCACAATCCCACCATTTTGCAGTACGATTTCGGACCCTACAATGTTACTGATATCATAGTCTTTACCTTTTACCAAAATATCCGGAAGTAAAAACTTGATCAGCTTCTCAGGTGTATCCTCCTGAAAAATAATTACTGCGTCAACAACATCAAGCGCTGCCATCATACGAGATCTGGCCAATTGGTTATTGATAGGTCTCTGAACACCTTTGAGACGGCTCACTGATGAGTCATCATTTAATCCAACAATCAACTTGCCTCCTAAGTTTCGCGCCTTTTCAAGATAGTCGACATGCCCTAGATGTAAAACATCAAAACAACCATTGGTGAACACGATTTTTTGCCCTTCATTTCTCCACCTTTTTCTCAGGATCTCCGCTTCTTTTTTAGTGACTATCTTCAGTTTTGTTGGCTTCACGTTGTCTTTGTGTCGTCAATAATACCAAAAGTACGGACACTCCGCCGAAAAGAGCTACTGCTATTACCTGAGAAGTGTGCAACAAGGTCGCCAAAAATAACCCGGTAACTTTCTCTACACCATAAAGTAATAGTAACCCGGAAATCAATGCATGATAAGATCCAAAGCCGGCTTGCACTGGTAATGAGAGTGCTATTCCTCCTCCTACCACAAGTAAAAGTCCCGATATAGCTGGTAGACCTGCTGTCTCCGGCATCGAAAATACGATAGTATAAGACATCAGGTAGTAGATCAACCAAATACCTAGCGTAGAGATCACGAACCCTTTGGTACGCCGTATTTTTCGTAAAGAGATAACCCCCTGAATCAACTCGTTGATGAAAGTTCTCACTTTCACAAAAGACTGAATACGACTGCGTAGTAAGAAAAAAACACTCAACAATGCTATCACTCCTAAAGCAGCTAACACCAGCAGTTTTTTGATATCAAGATTGAGATATACTGTTACTTCTTTGAAAAGGGCTATCAAAATATCAAATTCTAAAACCATTGAAACCAATAGCAGCAACAGTAGCATGACAAAATCCAATATTCTCTCGGTAATGACAGTACCAAATGCGATTGAGAGATTGATATTATTGGTTCTTTTCAATATCCCACATCTCGTCACCTCTCCCAGCCTCGGAAATGCAAGGTTGGCTAGGTAGCCTACCAGTACAGCAAGTGAAGTTGTGAATAGGGAAGGGGGCGTAGCAAGTGGCTCTATTAAAACATTCCACCTGTAAGCTCGCAACACATATGCGATGAGAGAAAGAAATATGGAGAAACCAACCCAGAAATAGTCAACCGATCCTGCTTTAGTCAACATCTCTTGAAAAGAGACCTTGGCAAAAGCATAGTAAAGTAGCATGATTGCGAAGACAACAGGTAGGGTAAAACCGATCACCTTCTTGAGAAGTTGCGGCATTAGTAACTAGATCACTTGATTGTTGTTGTCGGGGAATATTACAATTGGTTTATGCTCTCGAGCTACGGATTTTTCTATACTGCAATATGAAATGATAATGATAATGTCACCTACTTGTGCCTTTCTAGCGGCAGGACCATTTAAGCATATCTCACCAGTACCTCGCTTACCTTTGATCACATAGGTTTCCAGTCGTTCTCCATTGTCTATGTTGACAACCTGGACTTTCTCGTTCTCCACCAAGTCCGCAGCATCCATAAGATCCTCGTCAATAGTGATTGATCCCACGTAATGTAGTTCTGCCTGGGTGATTTTCACCCTGTGGATCTTTGACTTTAATACCTCAATTAGCATCACTCTCTTAGTCCAATTGCAAATATAGATTATCTATAAGTCTAACTCCCTCAATATAGCCTGCTACGCAAAGTGCAACAGTAGAAACATCGCTATAAGTTTCAATAGGTTCCAGTGTCTTGGCATTTACCAACTCACAATATTCAATTTCAAGATCTTTAGTATTCTGATAATAATCTTTGATGGCTTTCAACACCAGCACAGGATTCCGTTGCTTTTCAATATCTTTTCTAGCCAAAGCTAGTCCTCGGCTTATCTGACAGGCAGTGTTACGACCCTTATCTGATAGCCTTTGATTCCTTGATGACATCGCTAAGCCACTATGGTCTCTGACAGTTTCTACACCTATTATCTGCACTGGAAAAGAAAGATCATGAGCCATTTGCTTAATAAGCACGAACTGCTGTAGGTCTTTCAATCCGAAGTAGGCCCTGGTGGGTGTTAGCTGATGAAAAAGCTTAGCTACTACCAGCCCTACACCTCTGAAATGTCCCGGTCGATACTTACCTTCTAACCTTTGCTCCAGTTCTCCAAACGCAATATGTACCTTAGGTAGTTCCGGGTAGAACTCCTCAGGATCGGGAGTATACAAACAATCACATCCTGTACCTTTCAATTTGTCTATATCCTTAGCTAGATCGCTAGGGTATCGGTCAAAATCCGACTTTTCATTGAACTGAAGAGGGTTAATGAAAATGCTGACAACAACCACATCATTATCTGCATGACAATTTGAAATGAGATGCAAATGGCCATCATGCAAAGCACCCATAGTGGGTACCAGACCTAGAGACATTCCTTTGGATAATGAGGTGTTCAGGAATTCTCGAAGCTCATCCTCGTTTTTGGTGATAATCATTTCCGGGGTGATCTGGATCTAATACTTGTTTTTCATAACAATTGAAAATCACGCAAAATTATCGTAATTTTGAGGTCATTTTCAGAATCCTCGAGAAATAACACAATCTTATGTCGAATATCAGAATCCTTTATGTGGCAAGTGAAATAAATCCCTTTCTTAAAACTACGGAGGTTGCAGACTTTGTCCGTAGGTTGC
>JAHCMJ010000152.1 GCA_019192485.1 Cyclobacteriaceae bacterium HetDA_MAG_MS6
ATGACAAACGACCAAGCAAGAGATACTTACGTGCAAGATATGAAAGCTTTATATGCGGACATGCTTTTCGTGGCTGATTCGATCGGTATAGATACTACTGAAGTTCAATTACAGCTAGTAGAAACGGGGCCAGGGGTAAACGTTTTAAATCGCCCATTGAATTCGGGTATACGAGAAGCACAAGATCTGCTTGATCAACAGATCAACAGATGTATAATTATACATACAGACGGTTTAAATATTCTTGACGGGGTACACTATTCACCTTCAGGTCACATTGAATTAGGAAAAAGATTAGCAAATAATGATTTAGCAAGATTCCAATAAAATAAATGTCAGGAGTTGTAATAAAATTTGATGCCGCACCAATTAGACCCCCGCTTGGTACTGTAGCCTTTGCGGATGTTCTCTTTTGCCCCTGTGATTTCCGTTGCGATTTCGAAGAAAAAGTGTTTGCTGACGACGATAACGACGGCATTAAAAACGACTTCAGTGACTTCTTGTTTAAGAAGACCACTGCGAGCGACACTATTTTGATAGAGCTGATTAAAAACGACATTGTAGTAGTCCAAATAAGTGATGATACTTACGGTCTGTACTATGATGGGTTCGCTGCCCAACCCCTATATGTGGGCTGGCAAGCAGATTGGACGGCCGTATTCCAAACTTTTTCAGGTGGCCGGTACCAGGTTAGAGTTACTACAACGATTCTTGGTGAAGAGTCGGTATTTCTTAGCCGGTACTTTCGATTGAATACCTTTGATATTTTGTCGGCTGACAAAACGGTTAAGATTGAATCTTTCCAAAGTGGAAATCTTGAGAACAGTGAATTTGATTTTACTGACTTAATTGACGGCGGTTGGCGGTCTTCGATATTGGATATGAACCTGACTAAAGGAGAAAATGACGGTAGTGACGGTCTTAGAAACATGCGATTGATTTCAGAGAATTCTCCAAGCACAGAAATCATACCGATCACGGCTTACGGGGAAATAGATCTTGTAGTGAAAAGCATGAAACTTGGAGCCCGTGATTTCCTCACCAAACCATGGTCCAACAACAAGCTATTTGAAGTGATCAGTAGCACCTTAAAACTTCGGGAAAGTCGCGAGCACAAGGTCATTGGTCAACCTAACGCTACAATCGCAACGTCCATCATTGGCACCTCTAACCAACTCAGAAAGGTGATGGATATCGTAGAGAAGGTAGCTCCCACTGATGCCAGCGTTCTGATCACTGGTGAGAATGGTACCGGCAAAGATCTTATTGCACGAAAACTTCACGAGCTTTCTCAAAGATCGGGCCTTCCTTTTATCTCTGTAGATATGGGAGCGATGAGTAGTTCATTGTTTGAGAGTGAGCTTTTTGGTCACCATAAAGGAGCCTTCACCGATGCGAAGTCTGATAGAATTGGGAAATTGGAAAGTGCTGATGGAGGTACCATATTTTTAGATGAAATCGGGAACCTACCTCTCAGTCAGCAAGCCAAACTACTGACAGCGATTCAAAAAAAGGAAGTGACCCCTGTAGGTGCCAATCAGCCTAAGACAATTGATGTCAGGTTTATTGCAGCAACCAATGCAGATATTAATAACCTTGTCAAGAAAGGTGATTTTCGAGAAGATTTACTTTATCGTCTCAATACTATTGAAATTGCTTTACCTGCGCTAAGAGAACGTGTTGAAGATATAACACTACTCCTCCAGCATTTCCTGGCAGTCTATACTGAAAAATACGATAAACCGTACTTAAAAATAGATGAAGAAACTCTTGAGGTACTTGCTAAATATCAGTGGCCTGGTAACGTACGCGAGTTACAACATCGTGTGGAAAGGGCAGTCATTCTTTCTGAACAAAAAAAACTCTATGCTACTGATTTCAACCTAGTAAACTATGATCATGATGACGAGGAAATCCTAAATATTCAACAGATGGAAAAAAGTCTGATACTTAAAGCCCTTGAAAAGAACAATGGCAATATCACTCATGCCGCAAAGGACTTGGGGATCGACAGGCTGGCATTGTATCGAAGACTTGAGAAGTATGGTCTTTAACAAGCTCTTTCTTAAAATTTTAATCCGCGTATCAATAATGTTCGTGGTACTGGTAGCGCTGACATCTATATTCTTGCGTCCAGATTTATTGTTCACCCAGATTATCCTAGCATCATCACTGATAGCTATAGTTTATGAAACTGTGCACTTTCTGAACAGGACCAATCAAGATTTAGCTCGTCTTTTTGCATCCATCAAGGATAGTGACTTCTCCATAAGGTTTTCCCAACCAGAACGTAGCAAAGCCTATCAAGCACTCTATGGTTCTTTCCAGGAAGTCATCGAAGCCTTTAAAGCATTGGAAACTGACAAGGCGGCACAGCTTCATTTTCTAGATAAGCTAATTGACGAGATCGAATTTGGTATTATATGCTTTGGTGCGGATGACAAAATCAAGGTGATGAATCAGGCCGCTATTACTATCACAGGTTTTCCAAAGATTACACATTGGCAAAACACAAAGTCAACTAGTACTCAGTTATTAGAGGAACTGACAAATCTGCCTAATGGCAAAAACCAGCTTCTAGAAATTCCCCTCAGAGGTCGGCACAGGCAGTTTTCTGTCAATAAAACGTCAATTACAATCAAAGAAGAAACCGTCAGGATCGTTGCCATACAGGATATTCGCAATGAAATACAACAAAAGGAAATTGAAGCCTGGCATCGACTGATCAGTATTCTTACACATGAAATTATGAATACTGTGACACCCCTTGTTTCCTTATCGGAAACCATGCAACTCATTGTTGAATCAAATGCCGGCAGTGCAAAAGAGCCAAAAGATATAACGTCGGAAAACTTAAATGATCTATACAGCTCTATAATCACCTCCAGAGAGCGAAGTGAGGGAATCTTACAATTTGTGAAGAATTACCGAAAACTAACCAAAATACCCAAGCCTGTACTTGAGATAATAGATTTGTCTGATATCGCTCGATCAGTCTCAAAACTTTTAGAAACTCAACTCAATCAAAGCGAAATCAACTTGCGAATTGACCTCAAACCTCGCTCAATTGAAGCAGATAAAGGACTGATCGAGCAAGTACTCATCAATCTGATCAAAAATGCCATAGAGTCTATCAGTGAAAGTCAAAATACAGGCACTATCGACATTACCTCATCGCAATCATCAGGGTTTATCCACCTCAAAGTCACTGACGACGGACCAGGAATACCCTACACCAAACTAAATCAAGTTTTTGTCCCCTTTTACACCAGCAAGCCAGAAGGATCCGGGATTGGCTTGAGTCTTTCCCGCCAAATTATGAATCTACATGGAGGGTATCTGGACTTGGAGAGTGATCCACATCAGCAGACCACTTTCACTATGGCTTTTCCTACGATCAATTGTCTTTAGTAAAGACCTTAGTCGAGAGATTGTAGACCCAATAACAAATAGCTGCAATAACGATCAACCCAGGCCAGCTACCGAAAGGCTCTTTCACTATAGCCAGGACATTTGATGATTCGTAAATGGCTACAGGAATAGCTAAGAATATACCCACCAGGGCTTCTCCCGTGATCAATCCGGATGCAATCAACAATCCTGCACGGTTACTTCTTTGTTCTCTTGCTTCAAAATCACCTACCTCTGATTTTCTTTTCTTCTGATATCTGATAATAAGCCATGAAATAATACCTCCAAGCATGATTGCACTATCCAGCTCAAATGGTAGATAAAGACCAACGGCCACGGCCAATACCGGAATTCTAAAATCGGAACCACGTCTCTCCTGTATTTTATCCAGCACGATGATAAGGACTCCAAGTGCCATTCCCACATAGACCATCCCCCAGGGCAGACCACTTCCAAAAACACCTTCGGCGACGCTCTGCATCAAAGTAGCTTGTGGAGCAGCAAGTGAATCAGGCTGCTCGGGTGTACTGGGACCAAAACCATAAGCCGTATTCAGCAACTGAAGCACCAAGGGCAACACAAATGCCGCAGCGAACACGCCAACCATCTGCATGATTTGCTGATTGCGAGGGGTTGCTCCCAGGATGTGTCCGGCCTTTAAATCTTGCATATTATCTCCTGCAATGGCAGCTGCACAACACACCACAGCTCCAATGAGAATAGCAGCAGCTGGACCTTTCTCCGCCCCTGTACCCAGTAGCGCAAGTAAGATCAGTGCTGAAGTAAGGATCGTAGCTATTGTAACTCCTGAAATAGGATTATTCGAACTCCCGACAAGTCCCGCCATGTATCCGGCCACTGAGGCGAACAAGAAGCCAGCAATAACCATGAAAAGTGCCATTAAGGCTGAGATTGGAATTTGTTGTATTTCTCTTAAATAAATAATGAAAATGGGAACAATCATGGCACCCACACCAATCAGCACCCAGGACATAGGTGTATCTCGCTCAGTACGAAGAACCTTGCTCATATCAATCTTTTCCTTGAAGGCCTGTACACCCTGACTAACAGCCATTCCTATAGCACTTCGCAGGTTGATCAGGGCCCATAGCCCTCCTACTACCATCGCACCCACTCCAAGAAAACGGATTTTAGTAGTCCATATAGCACTGCCCAATTGCGTCGCTGTCACTTGATCTGCGGGACCGGTAAGATGCCCGGAAACCAAATATTCCTGGATTAGGCTATCAGCCCCTTCTATGCTAATAATCAAGGGAATACCTATCCACCAACTAATGACACCACCAGCAAAAACTAGTGTCGAGATTTTGATACCTACGATGTATCCCACGGCAATCAACGCAGGACTGAGGTTCATCCCAAAATAGGCCAGTCCTTTTTTACCAAGAAGCGCTCCTTGCTCAAAGACCCCTTCCCAAATTTTAAAACCAGCTTCGAAGAACTTAACCAATGCACCAACCAAGCTACCAGCAACCAAATATTTGATCGCTTTTCCTCCTTCTTCGCCAGACTTCAATACTTCTGATGTCGCAACGCCCTCAGGAAACATCAGTTTTTGCTTCACAATCAGTGCCGAACGAAGAGGTACCGTAAAGAAAACGCCAAGGACACCACCACAAAGAGCAATTAACATCGTTTCCAAATAGTTGAACTCCTCCCAATACCCCATGAGGATCAGAGCTGGAAAGGTGAAGATCACCCCAGCCGCTAAAGATTCTCCTGCGGAGGCCGATGTCTGTACAATGTTGTTTTCCAGAATATTCTGATGTTTAAATAGCTTAAGTACAGCCATGGAGATAACGGCAGCTGGAATGGAAGCCGAGACCGTCAGTCCAGCGAAGAGACCCAGATAGGCGTTGGCACCTGCTAGCACCATTGATAGCAGCGCGCCCAGAAGTATTGCTTTTACAGTTAACTCAGGAAGTTTGGTTTCGGGACCAATGTAGGGTTTCTCCATGATACAGGTTTTGACGATTCATTTTTAGGTTAAAACAAAAATGTGGATTTACGTCCTCAAAAACAAAACCTATAAGATGGCAACTAGATGTACAGACTTGTTCTATCCCAGAAACGTTGATGCATTCAAGTAGTGATTGTAAAGCATTAATTCAATCCATGTAACGTTGATCTCCGCTAGAGGTCACCCCTCTGATCTGGATTGATCCATTCTTAATGTATAACTCCTTCTCAGCAGATCTCCCGGCTGCCCGCAGATCTCCAGATGAGGTCACTAGATCATAACTTAACTCTTCCTCGTCATTTAAAAGCTCCATATCAATATCTCCAGAGGAAGCTTTGAATTCGCTACTTTCAGAGAGTTTGACATTATATCCTTCGATATCTCCAGAAGTAGACCTCACTAGTAAACCACCTGCCATTCGAGAAATACTGATGTCGCCGGAAGTAGCCCTCGCCTCAAACCTACCTTGCATCCTAGAAACCAAAATATCTCCAGAAGTAGAAGTCGTTTCTACCGACCCCGTAATGTCTCTCAACTCCTGATTACCACTGGTGCTTTCCAGCGTTAGTTCACCAGAAAACTTGATCACGTCAATATCACCGGAAGTGCTCTCAAGCCTCATGATGCCATCGGAACTCTCAACGCGAACCTCCCCACTGCTCGTTTCAATATCTATGTCATTGCTACCAACATCGCTGAGGTATACATCTCCCGATGAGTTGTCAACCTTTATCCTAGTTTGATCTGGTATAGTCACTGTAATGGAAGCCTTTGATATCCTGGTCCAAGACCTCCCCCTTTTCTCGACTTGAATAAAAAGGTCATCGCCTCTGATGTCGGATTGAATATTGTAATCATCAGGATCTCCACCCCCAAGTATCAGTCCTTTACAATAAACTCTATCTCCCGTTTTGAGGATCACATCACAAAAACTACCGTCAATAGTTACGCTACGGACATTCTCAGCTTCAAATTCAACATCTGCAAGTGTTTTTTGCCCAAAAACCGAAAGAGATATAGAGATTTGTAGCAAAACCAGTATGAAAAAACTCTTCATAGGATTGTTAAGATTTTTAGTTGAATGACAACCGACTCAGCTGAAGGGTTGCTTAAAAAGAAAATAAATGAGAAAATTTATCCTATTGGTAATCGTTGCCTACCTGGCTGCCTGCAATACCAGCCAGCAACAACCGCCACTTCTTTCCGCCAGTGAAAAAGCAATGCCCAAAGCACTGAAGGCATGTTTTGATGCTCATGGTGGTCTGAAGAATTGGAGGACACAAAAAACTTTGTCGTATGTCAGAAATGACAATGAAAATCATCTTGTTGACCTAACTAACCGCAAAGTCAGAGTAGATGCTTCGGCATATCAACTTGGATTTGACGGACAAGAAGTATGGGTCACACCAGATAGCGCGGCTTTTGGCAAAGGCTCTCCAAGGTTTTTTCACAACCTTTGGTTTTACTTTTTCTCGCTACCCTTTATGGCTGCAGATCCTGGGGTGATCCTGAAAGAATTACCTGAGGTTACTTTCAATGGAACAGCTTACGACAGAGTATTGATGGCTTATGAAAGTGGAATAGGTGACTCCCCGGATGACCAATACGTCTTATATATCAATAAGGAAACATCAACATTAGATTTAATCAACTACTCAGTGACCTACTATGATAATACCAAAGCCACCTCTTACAATGCGCTTGTATTTGAAGGTTGGAATCTTATTTCCGGGATAAAAGTACCTACATCTTTGACTGGATACAGATGGAAAAACGACACATTAGGTAACCAAAGATACCAGGTGAAGTTTTCAGAAGTACAATTTGAACAATTAGCACCCGACCAGACAGTTTTCGAGAAACCTAATGGAGCATATATTGCTCCAAGAAACTGATTAGACTAAATCAACGGTTTTTTTCGCTGGACATCTCAGCCAAGATACGGAGGCTTTCTTTTAAGTAAGGGTCCTCTTTTAGTTTTTCCTGGTTCGCTTCGTCTGTAAAAACCTCTCCCTGCGGAACGGTCGTAGACATATCGTCTGCTTCTTCTTCATTAGCAGACTGGCGCTCGGCTAAGTTTAGTGATATCTTGGTATTGGCCCTGTCCTCTTTTATTTTCTCGATGTCAGCGATTAATTTTTGCAAGCCTGGATCGGTCTCCAAATGACGCGCATATAGACTCTTGAGGTGCTTGATCAACTCTGATGAAATTTCGTTAGTGGGACCAAAATTGGAACTGGATATCTCATCCCACGGTAAGGCATTGGGTCTACTACTCTCTCCAAAAGTTGTATGATCGAAAGGTGTTGGAAACTGTATATCTGGTCTTACTCCCATCCTTTGCGTACTACTACCTGTCACTCGGTAAAACTTAGCAAGTGTCATTTTCAACTGCCCTAACCTCAAGTTGCCACTTTGTATCCCATTTCGCATCCTTAGGATATCACCTACATCTTGATTAGAGGCCTTTTTGACCCGAGCCATCTGGTTCAAATAGGCTACAACTGGTCGGTCAAGGTCAATCAAGTTCTGCACCGTGCCCTTGCCAAAACTATTTTCTCCGAGAATGATTCCTCTTCTGTAGTCCTGTACGGCACCGGAAAATATTTCTGATGCAGATGCACTATATCTATTGGTCAATACTGCCAGGGGACCATCGTAGAAAACCTGATTGTTGTCGTCGTCTGACAATATATCTACAGAGAAATCACTGTTTTTCACCTGAACAGCAGGGCCAGATGGCACAAATAAACCAGTTAGGTCGATGGCTTCCTGCAGTGATCCTCCACCATTATACCTGAGGTCTATTAATAAACCGTCTATTCCCTGGGACTTGAGGTCTTTGATAAGGGCTTTTACATCTCGCGTGGTACTTTTATAATCCTTTACACCTCTGTTCCTCTCCTCAAAATTGACGTAGAAATTTGGAATGGATACGACTCCTAATTTGTAAGTTTTGGTGTTCTCCGTAATTGGGATCATCTCTGCCTTGGCAGATTCATCCTCAAGCTTGATTTTTTCTCGGACCAATCGTAGCGTATCTGGCAAAGCCTGCACATCTTTAGCACTCTTTAGTAGTTGTAGTCTCACCACGGATCCCTTCGGACCCCTTATTAGTTGGATGACATCATCCAGCCTCCAACCAATCACATCTACAAATTCTCCTTCATCTCCCTGTGCTACGCCGATGATTCTATCATTTTTTTCCAAACCTTTGCTTTTAAAAGCAGGTCCTCCGGGAACGACCTCTGCTACTGTGGTGTAGTCCAATCGCTGCGTCAATCTTGCACCAATTCCCTCCAGGGAAAGACTCATATTGATCTGAAAGTTTTCCGAAGTAATCGGAGAAAAATAATCAGTATGAGGATCAAAAGCACTAGTGAGGGCATTCATGTAGTATTGAAAGACATCTTCACTATTGTATTGATAAATAGATTTCCGGATGCGTTTGTATCTATTAGTCAAAGATTCCTTGATATCATCCCACTCGCGACCTGCCATTTTGTAGGTGATGGCCTCATTCTTTAAAATTTTCCTCCATCGATTGGTCAGTTCGTCTCTGGACTTAGCCCAGTCCATCTGATCAAAATCTGTTTCGTAAAACTCGTCTTTGGTAAAATCAAACTCAGTGCTCAGTATCTCCCCAAGCTGATTTATTCTCTCCAGAGCTCGTTCACGATACAATCCGAACAACTGGTACCCAAAATCCAAATTGGCATTTTGAAGGTCGTCATCTAGCTGTTTTCGATAGCGCTCAAAATAGTCGATATCTGCCTTCAGAAAATACAGTTTATTGGGATCCAATGATGAAACGTAATTGTCATATATCACTGTTGAGAGTGAGTCATCAATAGGAAGCTTCCTGTAATGATACTGGTTGATCAAACGAATGATGACAAATAACGAATTAGGGTGTTCTGATTTTGGCATCAGTACAGGCAAGCTATCAATTTCTGTCTTTCCCTGAGCGCTTAAACCACCCAGAGATGCAACCACGACCAATAAGTATAATAACGATCTTTTCATTTTGATTTACCTACGACTTCCTGTTTAATAACATTTTTTATTCATGCCAGTTTCTAAATTAAGCCTTTTTTGATCAAAAAAATAGCTGAATTATACAAACGACGATATGTCTTGAGTAAATCAGCTAATTCCATGCCAAACAGGAATTACTGATGATCCCACACCAGGGCTGCAGCTCCAAGAATCGCCGCATTCTTCTCCATCATTCCGGATGGCTGTAGTTGTACTTTGCCTTCGTAAAAAGGAAGCAACGAATCTTTTAAATATCTTTCTGTCGGTTCGAAAATCCACTTACCAGCTTTAGCCAGACCACCGAGTAGGAAAATAGCCTGTGGATGGGAATAAGCCACAAAGTTTGCAAGTTGCTTCCCCAGAATCTCACCAGTCATACGATAAGCCTCAAGTGCTATTGGGTCTCCATCTTCAGCTGCTTTGGTAATGATTTCTCCGTGCAGGTCATTGAAAGCATAGTCACGCAGTACGCTATCCTCCATAGAATCACATAGCAAGTAGAATACAGTCCGTTTCAATCCGGTAGAGGAAACATACGCTTCTAAACACCCCCTACGACCTGTACCACACATACGACCGCCTTCTGCTATCATCAAATGACCAAGCTCTCCGGCCTGCGCATCATACCCGTAAATAAGTTGACCATTTGTCACAATACCGCTTCCCAGTCCGGTACCTAGCGTAATGACCATGAAGTCTTTCATATCACTTGCATTGCCATAGATCATTTCACCTATGGCTGCGGCATTGGCGTCATTGGTGATATAGGTGGGTAGGTCATACCGCAATTTCATTTTCTCCAGAATGGGAACTATTCCCTTCCATTCCAGATTAGCTGCATATTCGATAGTGCCTCGGTAATAATTGGCATTTGGTGCTCCTATGCCCACTCCCACTATCTGATAGGGAATATGAAGATCCTTTTTCAGCTTTTCAGCATGATTCCTCAAAGCATCCAGGTATGCATCAAAGTCGGTATGTCCAGTTGTCGGAAAATCTAGATGGCCATACAACTCCCCTTCTTTGTCTACCAGTCCAACTTTTGTCAGGGTACCACCTATATCAATACCAATTGCAATATTCTTCAAGAGTCACTTATTAAAATTTAAAAACAACTTTCGGAGGATCTTCGAGCTAAAACAGGCGCAAATATACTGTCAAAATGCAGGATCACAGGGGTTTAAACTTTCTGAATTACTTTAAGCCAAATTT
>JAHCMJ010000153.1 GCA_019192485.1 Cyclobacteriaceae bacterium HetDA_MAG_MS6
TCGACGCCCAGGGAGAAATACAGATCATCAATGCGGCGGCCAGGAGACTGCTTGGTATGAACCAGGTCAAAAACGTCAACCAATTTAAGTCGATTAGCCCTGAACTGATTGAGACTATCAAAAGCCTGAGAACAGGAGGTAGGGACTTGATCAAGATCAGTAAAAATGGCGATGAAATACAACTCGCAGTATACGTAATAGAGTTGTCGCTCAGAGGGGAAGCATTTAAACTCATCTCTCTACAAAATATCCAAAGCGAGCTAGAAGAAAAAGAGATGGAGGCTTGGCAAAATCTCATCCGGGTGTTAACGCATGAGATCATGAATTCCGTCACTCCTATTTCATCACTTGCCGCCACGGTAGAAACGGAACTGAATGATTTTCTCAGTCGAGAAGGTGATATCAACCAGATCACCAATGATGAGGTAGAGGATTTTCATCTTGCTGTGAGTACTATCCACAAGCGTAGCGAGAGTCTGATCAAATTCGTCAGCGATTTTCGCAACATGACGCGAATCAAGCTACCCAACCTGCAAGCAACCAAGGTTTGTGACATCCTCGAGCACATCATCCTATTATTGAAAAACGATATCGAGGAGCGACAAATTGAACTTGACTACAAGGTGGAACCAAAAGAACTCTTGATCAATGTCGATAAAGAACAGATCGAACAGGTCATCATCAATCTGGTGAAAAATGCCATCCAAGCGCTAGATGAGAATGAAGAAGACGGCAAGGAACAAAAACTATTAAAAATCAGGGCAAAATCCATTGATACTGGCGGAGCCATCATTTCGATCGAAGACAATGGTCCAGGAATCGAAGAAGACGCTCTTAAGAAAATCTTTATCCCCTTTTTCACTACCAAAAAGAATGGTTCCGGCATTGGGCTCAGCCTATCCAAGCAGATCATGCGTAACCATGGTGGCACCATTACTGCAAAATCAGTCCAAAATGCAGGTACAGAGTTTTTATTAAAGTTTGGATCATAATCCAATAACCATCTGTTATCTTCACATATTATGTTTATCCAAGAGTATATAGCTGCTGACCAATTGTCTTTTGAGTCGATCTGTAAAAAACATTCGGTGGATCACATTTACGCATTTGGTTCAGCAACTAATGAATCATTTGACGAAACTAACAGTGATATTGATCTAATTGTAGAAGTTGATGAATCTGATCCTATCAGAAAGGGTGAGTTGCTGATGGACCTGTGGGATCAATTAGAGGAGTATTTCGACAAGAAAGTTGACCTGCTTACCTTCCAGGCATTGACTAATCCCATTCTCAAAAAAGAAATCGATAAGTCGAAGGTCAAAATATATGAAGACCGATAGAGGAGCAAAAGTCCTTACAGACATTTTAAAAGCAATTGAACTAATAGAAGTTTTTATTGACGGAGTTTCCTTTAGCCGATATACAAATGATTTAAAAACTAAGAGCGCTGTAGAAAGACAATTAAGTATAGTTGGGGAGGCGGTTGTTCAATACGAATCTTTAACGGGCAAAACCATCGACTCCAAAAAACGCATTCGCGGATTTAGAAATCGCCTTATTCATGCTTACGATGCCATTGATGATTCAATTGTTTGGGCCATCATCAAAAATCATTTGAATGAATTGAAAAGCCAAATCCAGAGCCAAATAGAAAAATGAAATACGTTTTCATTATTCAGGGTGAAGGTCGTGGCCACATGACGCAGGCTATTTCGCTTGCCCAGATACTCCGAAGTGCCGGCCATGAGGTTCCAAAAGTAATTGTAGGCAAGAACGCACAAAGGGAGATTCCTTCCTTTTTTTATGATAAGATAGGTGCAGAGGTAGTGACCCTGGAAAGTCCAAGCTTCGTAACTGACAAAGACCACAAGTCGGTCAAGCCTTTTAGAACGATCATCCAATCTATTTTGAGAAGCCCGATATACCAGAAGAGTATCAGAGCCATTCACAAAATAGTAGAAGAGATCGAGCCTCATGTTATCCTCAATTTCTATGACTTCCTGGGAGGCTTGTATCATTTTACTTATCGCCCCAAAGCCAGGTTTATCTGCATCGCCCATCAGTACCTTTTGGGTCATCCTGAGTTCGAATTCCCGGAGGGTAGAAAAGTTGATCAAGCCACTTTAAAAATTGGAAACAAAATCACGGCCTTAGGAGCAGAAAAACTACTCTGCTTATCATTTCGACACCTCGAAGATCAGCCTCAAAAGAAAATCTTCGTCGTACCCCCCTTGCTTCGCCTGGAAGTTTTGGATCAACGACCTGTTAGTGGAGATTATATCTTGATCTACATGGTCAATCCAGGGTATGGTAAGGAAGTAGAAAGGTTTCACGCTGCAAATCCCAGCATTAAGCTTGTATGCTTTTGGGATCGGAAAGACAAACCCGATCCGTGGCAGGTCGACGACACACTTATCTTTCACCAACTAAACGATCATCTATTCATTGAAAAAATGAGCGGCTGCAAAGGATATGTGACAACGGCAGGTTTCGAATCCGTATGCGAGGCCATGTATCTTGACAAACCAGTGATGATGGTCCCGGTGGCAGGACACTACGAGCAAGCCTGTAATGCGGTAGATGCAGTCAAATCAGGAGCAGGAACTGCTCACCATGAGTTTAACATTTCGGTGCTTTCAGATTACCTCCCCAACCACCGGAGTGTTGCAGACGAGTTTCAGCAGTGGATGACTGGATACAAAGAGGTTTTTCTAAGTCACTTAACTTAGGGTCATGGCGCTCATCTCTAAGAAAAAGATTATTTATCCGATCAACGAGCGACTCAGGCAATACCTATTGTCCTATTCTCGCGCAATTGAGTTACCTCTCGAATATGAGGATTTATCCAGATATGACAATTCCATCCCTCTCTACGACTATAATGAAAACGATACATTTTGGGAAACGGTCTTTTATCCACAAAGCGATATGGAGGGTATTCATCAGTCGTTGAAAAAAATATATGCACTGATGAAAGCCGACGGGGATATGGGAGTGATGGAGCACTTATATGTAGATCGAGTGGATCTTTGTGTATATGGCAATACGCAACCATTTCGTGTGCGCATTGTCAACCGTATCAATGATAACTTCGATTATTTCTATATCAAAAAGGCTGATGCCTCCAGGGTATATGGATTGGAGCTCGAACACTTACTTAGCCCCAACAAAATCAGCTACTTCGTCTTTCAAAATACACTGATCGAAGAGCATATTGTGGGGATCCCCGGAGATCAGTTTATCAAGACTCGGATGCATGATGAACATTTAAACGAAATCCGCTTGGCAAAGGAATTCGTGAAATTCGACGAACGGTGTTTTGTACGACTCCTGGGAGACATGCATTCTAGTAATTTTGTTATCGACATTACCCCTGACTTCGAAGAAGTCAACTATAGGTTAAGAGCCATTGACTTTGATCAGCAGTCCTTTGAGGGTAGAAAAGCAATCTACATGCCCAGGTACTTCAAACAAAACAACCCTATCATCGAGTTGGGGCTTAAGTATATGACTCCCGAGACCGTAAAACAGTATCAGCGAGAGGAGCGGAGCTTGATAGCAGGTCGGATCAAAGTAGCTCAAGAGCAAATGAACCTATTGATCGATACGATGAAAAACGATCGAATATCAACTGATCACCATGTCAAACGATTGAAATCTGAACTAGCTGAGTTTTACGATGAAGCAGACTTTAAATCTTGCCAGAACATGGGACAGATATTGGAGCTGAGTTTGGAGATGGTGGTCAAAAAACCAAACCTTTACAAGGAGAGCTAGCTAGTTTTAGATATAAATGATACCCTCCTCTGGGTTACCAACTTCCTGATGAATCTTTCTGGCATACCTGGTGGCACCGATCAAGGCCAGTAGAGCATCGAATTGATGCCAATTGATTGGACTGCTTTGCAAAGCACCGGGAAGATCAGGCTCAATACACTTCACTAAGCTCTTCATATTCGCCGGCTCTTTCTTGTACCCCATTTGATCTAAATCAAGGTTTCTTGCTATAAAACCAGGGTAAGTCTCCATTAATTGGAGGCCAGATTGGGCGAGTTCGTATTTTAAACGCATGGCTCTGGCTGTTAAGCCACCGAGAAACATGGGTGACATCGCTTGAAGTACGACATCGCACTTTCGATAAAAGAAATTGGGAGAAGACACTTCCCGAGTATAAACCAGCGGTAATGAGAGTGGTGCATCGATAAAGACCTCCTTCCCACTATAGCCGCGTAGTATTTCATGCAAAAAGACATCGGCGTCCTTTTTGATCTTAGATTGATGAAAATCAATTTTATCAAAGTCAGAAAAGGCTATTACAGTAGTACCGGCCAACTTGCTGCCGTAGTCTATTGCGGCAAGCATTAGTATAGATAGACCCCAACGTCCTCCTTCAAACTCACCTCTATGTGTTCATCTAGGGCCGTTGAAAGTTCGTAGCCACTATATGTAGGAGCTATGGGAAACAGAGAATGACTCCTGTTGACCAAAACGGCGATTTCTATCCTTTTTGGTCCCCCTGAAAGCAGATACTTTAAACAATGCGCTGTGGTTTTCCCTGTATTCAAAACATCATCAATGAGCACTACCGCTTGTCCTTCATACATACTAAGGTCTTCCGATGTTTCTATGTCACTGGCCAATGGGTCCGATTTATCTATTGCCAGCGCAATAAGCTTAGTCTTGAGTTTTTGGTCTATTCCTCTCAATTCTTGCTGAATTTCCTCAGCCATTCGGTAACCCTGATCTTTGACGCCCACCAAAAGCAATGCTGATTCATACACATTGCTTTCGTAGATTTGAATCGCAATACGTTTGATGATGCTATTGATCCTCGTTCGGTCTAAAACCAGGTTTTTCGATTGGGTCATAGTTCCGGTACGGGCATTACCTTACTATCTTTAAAAGTAGAGAGGATCACCATAGATTGCAGGCTATCCACAACCTCTATCTCACTGACCTTTTCTAGCATCAACTTTTGGTAGGCTGAGATATCACTAGCGATGATCTTGAGAATAAAGTCACCTGAACCAGTAATGTGATGGCACTCTATAATTTCTGGCACATTATTAATTTCATCCAAAAAAAGGTCAATATTATGCTTATTATGCCCTTTAAGTGTTACCAGTACAAATGTATTGACCCCCAGACCTATGCGGCCTGTGTCTAGCTTGGCATGATAACTTTTGATGATACCAGAGTTTTCCAGCTTTTTTACTCGCTCAAGAGTGGGTGCCGGGGATAGGCCTATATCTTTTGAAAGTTGAGCATTGGTGATTTTCGCGTTAGACTGCAAGATCTCAAGTATCTTCCTATCTGTTGTGTCAAGTTTAGCAATAACAGAATTCAATTTCATTATGTTTTAAGTAGATGGCGAAGGTGTCATACAAAAAATAGATTCTAGTCATGCACTGTAGGAGCTGAAGGAGTCGGTCATTCTAGCTATACGGGTGCCCTATGAATGGTGATATGACGATTGTTTTTATTTCCAAATTTTATTTGCTGCAAAACAAATAAATATAATTTTTATTCTGTAAACAATATAAAAATCTATGAGCAAATAACAATCAGGCCTTGAGCTACCCTATAGAAAATCACATCAAATTTTGATGACCCTGGTATTGGATACGGTATCTCCAAACACCACACGAATCATATAAATTCCTGGATCATAAGAGGAAAGATCGAAAGTAAAGGAGTTGAGCCCGGGAGATAGAGAGTCGAAAGTTTTTGTCGTTTCTATTTTCCCAGACATATTGATCAATGTTACGAAAACACTACCCTCAGAAGGTACCACCGATTTGATCGTTACCGCATCTCTGGCAGGGTTAGGAAAGGCTTCCTCCACTATAAACCTTGGCTCCAGGTTAATGCACACTTCATTATCAATATTGTTGGTATCCTCGGTCGTATAAGAAGACCTCACCGTGACACAGAGATAAGTGATAGAAGACACCGACAATGGAATGCCAGTATTCAAATTGACAACAGTACTACCATCAATATTGATGAATTCGTCGACTGTTTCTGTAACAGAAAACTGATCTTCCAACGAAATGGTAAATTCCATTAAATCTACAGGTAAGTTACCCTGATTTTGAACCTGAACCAGCAGAGACCCGGTACCATTATTTTCTACTACCAGCAACTCAGAAAGTATTAAGTCAATTGCCGGAGCAGCAATCAAAATCTCAGCTGATGTCGTGTCCTGACACCCTTGAGTCGATGTAGCTACAAGGTCTATATTATATAAGCCCTCTTCGACTAAAGTAGCATTGAAGTCTTCAGAAGTAGAGCTTGCCTCACCATTTAGATACCATTGAAAGGTAGAAAAGGCTGAAGAATTATTTTCAAACTGTACATTAGTACCTACTACTCCGTAGGTCGTACTCGGCGTAAATTCCGCTACTGGAATCTCCAGGATTTCCAGTGACGATGACTCTCTAAATGTACAGCCGCTTTCGGTGATAGCCGTCAGTGATACATCATAGTTACCTGGGTCATTGAACCGGAAGATCAATTGGTCTCCGTTACCAATCACCTCATCATCGACTTGCCACGTTTTTGAGGTGATAGGGTCCATCTCTGAAGTGGATCTATCGACAATCGTTGTGAATTCATTTGCACAGAAATCTTGAATATCAAAATCTAGCTGGGCCGCCGGTAGGATTGTGACCTGCTCTGTGACAGTCGCAGCACAAAAATTACCCGCGGTGATAGCTAGTGATACTTCAAAGTTACCCGACTCGTCAAAAATGTGACTGACCTCTGACGTGCTATAGGTTTGTCCGTTTACAGTCCAGATACGCTCAAGCAGAGTTTCTGATCCCAAGTTAGTGATGTCAGTCAGGGTGGTCGTTTCATTGATACAACCTTGGTTGATGGTAAAGGTGGGTTGAGGTGTTTCTAGCACAGTTACAGTCTCCATAGTAGCAATTTGGCATCCGGCAGAACTTGTAATTACCTGCCGCACTTCATATTCACCCGCTTCGGGAAAGGAAAGAATTGGGTTTTGATTGGTGGACAGAATCTCTTCACCCACTATCCATTCCCAGGAAACAATATCACCATTGCTCACCGTTGAGATATCTTGAAAATTGATCTCATCTCCTTCGCAAGCCAGGGAGAAAGTGAATCCAGGCTCCGGCAATGCCGACACAACTATCTCCTGCTCAATGCTGGAGGTACATCCGTTTTCGTCAGTGACTAATAAAGTAGCAAAGTAGTTGCCAGGCGCACTGTAAAGATGATCGGGATCGGAGAGGCTACTGGTGAAATTATCTCCAAAGTCCCAGCTAAACTGAGTTGCACCTGTAGAACTATTTGTAAAGCTTGTAGCCTCACCAAGGCAAGCAGAAGTGGCTGAAAAGCTTGCTGTCGGATTTTCATTGACTAGAAAATTTTGTTCGACTGGTTCCGAAACACAACCATTGGTGATCGTCCTCAAGGTAATGGTTTGCATACCCACTGAATCAAATGATAAAGTCAGGTCTCTGCTGGTAAGGGTGTCGCTATCGCCGATAATCCATTGATATGCTACCGTATCAAAGCCAAACTCGTCGGTAAGATTCTGTATATCAATTTCCGCACCGATGCAATAAGGGATTGTCTCTATCTGAAAATCAGCAGCTGGAGGTTCCGGATATACGCGCGCTACCTGTTGCAATTGATCTACACAACCTCCCGTATTATCTGAAGCCGTTAAGGTAACGGTAAAGTCTCCCGCTGCAGTAAAAAGATGTTCTGGCGAAAACAGAATGCTGGTATCTCCATCGCCAAAATCCCAGGAATAGCTAACCGAATTTGCACTGAGGTTCTGGAAAGTAATGGTTTCCCCTAGGCAAATGGAATCAATGGTGAAATCGGGCACAGGTATTTCATTGATATTGATCATCTGCGTCACTACTTCAGATTCACATCCGGGGATGATCGTTTTGATCCCTATTTCTTTCATACCAGAGGTCTGAAAAGAGTATACAGTATCTCTTTGACTTGAAATAGGTACTCCATCTGCTGTCCATTCGTAAGTCAATACATCATCAAATCCTGTCTCGTTTGTCTGGTTAGTCAAAGTAATTTCTGAGTCTGTACAAAAAGCCGTTGCAGCAATGTCGAATGAGGGAGTGGGTGGTTCAGAATAGATAGTGATCTCTTCTGTCGTGAAGTTTCCGCAAGTACCATCATCGACATCTAGTCGAACAGTGTACGTCCCAGTCGTATCATACATAAAGGATGGCGTCGCCACCGTATCATCTTCAATCCCATCCCCATTGAAGTCCCAAGAGTAGGTGGAAATATTACCAGATGTATTTATCGAAAACTCATTAAATCTATTAATGCAGTTACCACTATTGCCCGTTACTTCTAAACTTGGGGCCACATCAAATGATATCTCTACACTATCTACTGCCACGGTCAATACCCCCGAGGCATCCCAGGCCCGTAGCTCAAGCTCATAAACACCACTTGAACTATAGTTAAGCCCAATAGGCTCCGGATCTTCACTAAAACTAATTGAGGAGGCGCAACTGGACTCGAAAATAAGCCGCTTCATCGTCGAGGAACCCAAATTCAACCCTTGTATTGTACTCTTACCTTTACTGCGCATACCTGCCAATGAGGGGATGGTAGGAAGTGTGGCCGTATAACTTAATTCCTCCGGAACAACACCCAGGGATAAATCTTTGAAATCAATGATGCTGATTGGCTGTCCTTCATTGCTTACTATTCCGTAGTAAATGTCACCCTCACGAAGGACCTTGATATCTTGCGGTGAAATAACCCCAGTGAAACTATAAGTACCCTCTACAGTACCCGTCCCAACATATAGATCCGTCCCAAAATCAACGTGCTGAACAACCGCGTCATCCGATAAAACCAATACCTCCCAATTGTCTCCCACCTTTAACACCTCTACCCCTCGGTTAAACGCGTTGGGTAAGGTGGTCACCTTCGTCGTAGGGCTATTCAAAAATGAATTGCCATAGTTCACCCGATACAAACGTGAGGCACTGAAAGTGGCCGTAACAAGATTGATACTGTCATTGTCCTCTACTAACTTTACATAGCGGAGTCTACCTGACTCTCCAAAATTTCCAAGATCACTGGACGAAGGAGTATTCCTTAGACTTCCTCCAAAATTTAGCAGAGTAAACGCCCCATTGTTCCTGCCAAAAGCGACCACAATGTACCAATTACCTTGAAATCTTAATATATCTAATCCTTCAGGGTTACTTAGTAAGCCACCAGGATTACCAAGATCCACAACAGTGGGATCATTCTCTATCGACTCTCCATATTCTAACCGAATGATCTTATTACTCGATACATCAGTGACAAAGCCGTATAGAGAATCACCATCCCACACCAACCGGTGACCCAGTGAATTGTTGGTAACATCAGACTCATCCGTAAGTGATGGCTCCGTTTTTAAGTCTCCTAAGCAAAAATCCCATTCGTAAGAAACCGTATTAATGCTGTTATTAATTATACTTATACCTTCTTTCCGACATATCAGTGAATCTATCTCAATATCGACCACAGGTATCGTTAATTCTCCCACGCTAATCCCTATAGTAGCTGTATCTACACATCCTTGAGCGGTCAGTATTATCAAATCAAGATCGTAGTTGCCTTCTTCATCAAATGTGTAAGCTATGTTTTGACCTGTTCCAATGCTTGACATGTCAAACTCCCATGACCAATTAATGATGCTATCGGCTACCAATGTCAAATCTTGTCCCATGAAATCAATCGGAAGCTTCTCCGTCGTCTCATCTCCCACCATAATACCCGCTAGCGGCTGATCATTTACCGTGATATCCTCTGCATAAGTAGTCTCACAACCTACCGAATTGGTGACGGTCAAACTAACATTATAGGTGCCTGCCAGACCGTATTGATAGACTGTATCTTCAGCACTTGACAATCCCATGCCATCCCCAAAGTCCCAGCTATAGGAGGTAATACCACTACCAATACTCGCATCCATAAACTGGATAGGTTCTTCATAACAGTTGTTAGTGTAACTGAAAGATACCACCGGGCCATCCCCGATGCTGATATCCTCACTGTACATACTTGTTGTGCAACCCGGAATCATGGCCTGTAGGGTCACGGTCTTCATTCCTGGCGCCGAAAAAGTATAAACAGTATCCTTGGAGGTACTGGTAGCTTCTCCGTCAAAATCCCATAGGTAATTGATCACTCCTTCCAGGCCTGTGCTATCTGTCATGTTAGTGAAAGTGATCTCGTTATTACTACAAAGTGTTGCTCCCCCGTAATCAAAATCCGGTGTAGAAGGCTCCGGATAAATCGTAAGCTCTTTGCTAACTGAGTTATTACAACCGCCTGTACTCTCAACACTCAATGTCACCGTGTAGGTACCCGGAGTCATATACTGATAGATCGTATCCTGCTGGCTACTTGTACCCAGCGTATCGCCGAAATCCCATGAATAGGAAATGATGTCACCTGAAATATTGACAGAAGTAAATGTATTCGGATTGGCAACGCATCTACTGGCATCAATCGTGAAATCTATATCCGGGGCCACATCAGATGATATCTCCACACTATCTACTGCCACGGTCAATACCCCCGAGGCATCCCAGGCCCGTAGCTCAA
>JAHCMJ010000154.1 GCA_019192485.1 Cyclobacteriaceae bacterium HetDA_MAG_MS6
ATCCGTACACTTGTTGCAGTCAATTCGGATGCGGCAATTTCTGTAGGTGGAGATAAATTAGAAATGAAACTTAGGGTCTCACTATAGTCAGATTCGGTTTGTTCGTTGGTTGCTTTGACCCTGACAAAATAATTAGTTCCCTCGTTTAGGCTTTCTAAAAACAAATCAGAAGTCGTACTATTAAAAGTATCAGGATTATTAAAACCTTGATTGCTGTCTAATTCAATAACATAAGAGTCTTCCAGGTTTGAGTTATCCATCCAATTAATCCGTACACTTGTTGCAGTCAATTCGGATGCGGCAATTTCTGTAGGTGGAGATAGTTGAGTTGTTGCGGATGTTGCACTATTATTCGAATAGTTTGATTGAGAGACAGACAACACATTATAGTAGTACGATGTTCCTTCCTCTAAGCCTTCCACGATTGTTGACCTGGTTGAAGCTGCAAGTGTATCAATTAAATTGAAAGTCACTGAATCTGTAGAAATGAAAAATAAAAATCCTTCGGTTGCTGTATTTTCATCCTCCCAACTCAATTCAATTTCGCTATCATTTAATGCATTCGATGAAAGGTTGCTAGGAGCCAATGGGACTGCATAAATGGAATCTTCATGGATTTTTATGAACTTATTTGAAAGCAAATTTTCAACTACTTGTCGCTCACCTGTTGGCCAGTCGACAACCAAGGAGTCCAGACCGAAAGAATCGCCAAGCCCAAAGCTTTCCCTAAAGTCAGATACTCCAAATCCATTTTCAATAATTCTTTTGCTCAAAAGCCAATCACTAGAGTATGCAGTTATTTTTGCTCCAACTCCAAATGCATTGTCTTGCACTCCCCTAAGCGAAACATTAAGCCAATTGTTAGTAGATAGAGTATTCCTTAGTAATATATTGTTGTCGTCTGGTGAAAGCTCATTCCCTGCAGCGGCCACAGCTGAAAAAAGATCAGGAAAGCCATCATTATTGTAATCCGCCCAATTAGCACTGTATCGATAGGCCAAGTTTGAGTTAGTTAAAAAATCTGCGTTTACTTCAGTAAAAGTTTCATCGCCATTGTTGCGGAATAGTCTACTATTGTTGGTAGAGGTAGCCATGTAGATATCGAGAAAGCCGTCGTTATCATGGTCCTCCCAATTTGCCCCTTCAACAAATTCATTCGTATTGGTAATTATTACTTGCGAATCTTCAACATCTGTGAATGTGCCATCTCCATTATTTCGAAACAACTTGTTTCCTTCATTGTTGCCTATGAATAAATCCAAGTAACCATCATTATTGTAATCTCCCCATGCTTGGTTTTCTGAAGAAGAAACCTCTGTAACTATTACACTTGTGGTGTTTTCCGTAAATGTCTTATTGCCGTTATTGATAAAGAGATTTGGTGAGCCAAAAAATTTAATCGCATAGATATCTAAAAATCCATCGTTATTTACGTCAACCCATGTAGAATAACTGGAGCCTACATTTGTGAACTCACTGGTGAGAATCTCAGCGAAACTTCCATCACCATTATTTTCAAAGAATGCATTTCCATGCGAGATCGATAATGCGGCATCAAGGTCTCCGTCGTTATCATAATCTCCCCACGAAATAGAAGTTCCTCCCTTGGTGACTAAATTACCGGTGGTAATGCTAGTGAACGTGCCATCTCCGTTGTTTCGGTAGAGAAAGTTTGCAGAGCTTCCACCTGTTGCAAATAAATCCAATAATCCATCATTATTAATATCCACTTTGCTTACTGCTGCCAATGGAATTTCGTCAGTGGCAATATTTCCAGAGACTACTTTAGTAAAACTGTTATCGCCGTCATTAATAAACAAACTGTTGGTCGACGTACCTGAATTCATCACGTAGATGTCAGGGTATCCATCATTATTAAAATCTCCCCATAAAGCCTCTAACGATTCTCTTTCCTCCAAGACCAACTCATTATTTGTGATCCTAGTGAACTGTGAGAATGAGCTAAAACTAACTAAAAGAGAAATAAGCAGTATAGTTTTGCTTTTTGCCATGGTAATAATTGTTGTTTCCGACATTAAAGACAAAAAGCGTGTATCTACCCTCTACCTTGCCGGAACGCTTTTCCCTTTAAGGATTGGAAAGATAGTAAAAAGCAGTAACCAATAGGTAATTTTTGTTGGATGTTGGCTGCTGTAAGAGGACTCCAGCCTAGGTAACACCGATTTTTCTTGGCAATAGACTCACAGCCAAGACCTGATAAAGCATTTGGAAAACATACACATAGTTTGTCAGAAGCCTGTTTTTGTCCTTTTCTCGATTATGTTGTTCGCAATTAGATAAGTTAAGGTGTTACACAAGGCTAAAGCCATAACTGACCAATAACCATATCTTTTGGCGATCCAAGTAGTCGCAGCGCATGAATGCGCAATTAAAACGAACAGCAAGAGATATCTGGAGATTTTTCTTGGCAGATAGTATCCCAAGAGCATTATCAAAACAACTTCGATGGCCGAAATTATAAATAGTCCCGAAACATGGCTTGACATCAAGATGGCACCAATTGGATTTCCTTCATTCGCTTTATTCAGATTCCCTTCCCAATACGCTTTGGGTTGATGAACTATAGTAACTGTTATATCAATCAAGCTGGCAATAAGCGTTGGAGCCAAGTTTATCCACTTGCTGAGTCGATCCATTTAAATTGGGTATTCTGGCACGGAGTTTTCAAATATTGATAAACCTATCTCACTGTTCCAGCCTTTGCAAGGCTGTTCACTATAGGCATTTAGATCAATTAGCAATATAGATGATCGTTTTTGTTACGGTTAGTCCTATTCATATTTTCAATAATAATTGAACAGACTTGTCTGTTTTTATTTTAAATCATACCTTCGTGCATATGAAGAAAAAAGGGACTGTAAGAGAACGAGCTATACGCACCGCATCGGATCTATTTTACCGACAGGGGTATAACCTGACAGGTGTGAATCAGATCATTGCTGAAGCCGATATCGCGAAGGCGAGCTTGTTTCAGCACTTCCCTACAAAAGAGGATTTGTGTGTAGCTTATCTGGCATCTAAAAATGAAAAGTGGCTAAATGATTTAAGAGAAGCGATGGATATGAGTAGCTCGAAAAATGAGAAAATTTTTCAAGCATTTGAATTCTTAAAAAGAAACGCTCCAAAAGAACAGTTTAGGGGTTGCAGTTTTTTAAACATCCTTTCGGAAGTACCTGGGGATAATGACAAAATTCTGAAGGAGGTAAGAAGAAATAAAGCCGCTTTGCAGCACATATTAAAAGAAAGTATCCTCCCGGATAAGCAACATAAATCGAATGCAATATACATTCTATTCGAAGGAGCTATCATTGAAAGCCAAGTACAAAAAGACATCTGGCCCATTGAGGAAGCTCAGCAGGTAGCTCAAGAAATACTGAATTAATTTTTTATAAATAACAAACAGACTTGTCTGTACAATGAAAATATACATAACACTCATCTTACTATCAATACAACTGATGGTAGTAGGTCAAACGCCTATAAATAAAAATACAAACCCTTTAAAACCAATGCCGATGAACTCACACAGTACTAAGTACAACACCATCAAGATAGACGATCTGGATATTTTTTATCGAGAAGCAGGTCCCAAAACGGCACCCACCATTCTCCTGCTTCATGGATTTCCTACTTCCTCTTTTATGTTCAGAAACCTAATAGAAAATCTGAAAGAGGACTATCATTTGATTGCCCCTGACTATCCTGGCTTTGGATATAGTAGCTTCCCTACAGTTGAGGAGTTTGATTATACATTTGATCACCTCTCCGAGATAGTCGAAAAGTTTATTGAAGCATTGAAATTGGATAAATTCTCTTTGTATATCCAAGATTATGGTTCCCCGGTAGGCCTTAGGGTCGTTACTCGTAGACCCGAATGGCTGGAATGCTTAATCATACAAAATGCCAATGCCTATCCAAAAGGAATAGGCCCAATCTTCGACCCTATTGTGGCTATCTGGACTGATCCCGACAACCCTGAAAAAAGGCAGAAAGTAATGGATCTATTTGAACTGCCGATAACCAAATTTCAATACATGGATGGTGCTTCTGATACGCTTAATATCTCTCCGGATACCTATCATCTGGATCAGCTTTTCATGGATCGACCTGGCAATAAAGAAGTCCAGTATCAGCTTCAGTACGATTATCGAAATAATCCACCCCTTTATGAGGAGTGGCATGAAATGTTTCGCAAACATCAACCATCTGCGCTGGTCGTATGGGGTGAAAATGATCAGTTTTTCACCAAAGAAGGGGCTTTGGAGTTTCAGAATGATCTAAAAGATGTTGAATTCACTTTCTACCCTTCGGGCCATTTTGCCTTAGAGGAATTCCATGAAGACATTGCCGAAAAGATTGACTCATTTCTAACCAGTCGCTTAAAAAGATGAAGTACGGAATCTACATTTTACCGCTACTAGCTGGAGTGGCGATCGCCACCCAGGCTGTGATCAATGCACAATTGAAAGTCATAGTAGGCTATCCATTAATAGCAGCATTCATATCATTTTTTATTGGCACGATGGCGTTAGGAGTATTGATTTTATTAAATCAGGTTCCTTTTCCTTCTCTCACCTTTTTGGAATCTACTTCGCTTTATAAACTATCGGGAGGATTGTTAGGAGCTGCTTTCGTTTCCTTGATTATTATATCAGTCAGTAGAATAGGTGCGTCTGTTATGTTCTCGTTGGTAATTGCTGGGCAATTGATCACTGCAATGAGTTATGATCATTTTGGTTCATTTGGATTGCGGACTTCTCATTTGGATGTTTCTAAAGTCATTGGAGTTACACTATTGATTGTAGGAGCCTATCTAATCAACAAAAAGTAACTAAAATCCCCATTTTCGATGGTTTCAAGAGCTTTTAAATAGTTCTTCATTTTGGTCCCTCAAGTTGGTTTTGAGACTAAAATCAACCATTTGATGTATGCTCTAGCCTGCGTTTCTGAAATTTGATTGAAAGTCGCAATAAAAACCACTTATCAAGAATTACTACCAAAGAAAGACTAGAATGACATGAAACTTCTTCCTGATAGGCTATGTCCTCCAGATAAAAAAATGTCTTCCGAACTAGCAGATTTGCAGATGAGTATCAAACTGGCAATTTGAAGCAAGCGACCTATCATTTGTTGTAAGCCGTCTTCAGTTCGGTTTCTATATCTGCCAAATACACTTTGTCATAAGGATGCGTATAAGGGTCAGACATCATTCTTCCCTCAACATACAATTCTCTGGCTTTTACCAAATGATCAATATACTCACTTTGATTGCCTAAATCTTTATGAACAAGAGCCAAGTAGAAGTGATTCTCTGCCAGATCATTCTCCTTTTCTTGGATTCTAAGTGAGCCCAAGGCTTTTTCATATTCACCAATTTCTAAATACAGAATACCGAGATGCAGATAGTCGTACTTGCCAAAAAAGTAGTCTTCTTCAGAAAATTGCGTTTCGATGATTTCTATAGCTTTCAATTTTTTTCCAAGTGCTTTGTAACATATGGCTCGTGCGATCTCCAAATGATAATCTCCATTGGCAGATGTTCCAATGTCACCATTTATCAAAGCACCCAATCGTTCGATATCTTCAATTGCTCCCTTATAATCTCTGAAAAATTGATATCGACACCATCCTCTGTACCCCAAATTTTCTATCGGATTGACTTCTACTGCTTGATCCATTAGTTTCTTCCACGTCAAAAAATCACCACTTTTCAAATAGGCAACCGATTTTTCTCTATATGCGTAGTCGTATGAAGGATCTTTTAATAGAGCGTCATCTAATATTTCCTGAAATGCCTTGCTAAACTGATAGTGGCCTTTAACTCCTTCTGAAATTTTGCAGGCTTCGTATTTCAGAGTATCTCCTGTATACAGAAAAGCGTTACAATTAGGCTGTCCATATATTTCACTTGCGATAGGTGACAACAGGACGATATAAAGTAGTCTCAGATTCATGGCAAAATCTCAACGATATTCCCGTTTTCAATTTTGAAAATAAGGTATTGATAATAATCTCTTGCCTCTTGAATGTTAGGAAGAATTCGCCACCCATTGAGTTGTTTAGTAAGATGAAGCAATTGATTCGTGATTCTAGAATCAAATTCCTTCTCCTTATATTCATTGTCCATAGCGATAATTCGAAACCTATCCGTCTCTCCCTTACAGTTAACAATAAACCTAATTCTTACTAGCCCGCTTTCGCCAGATTTAACAGGCCTATACTCGTTTTCAAACTTTTCTAATATTGCTCTTTTCTCACCTTCATATTGGAGCCCTTGTCCAAAATTGAAATATTGATTCACACTTGAATCCCCATGGCACAATTCAAAATCAGGCTTATCAAACTCAGGGGTATATTCTATATCACCAACCCATCTAAGATACTCCTGTCTACTCGAAGTCGACTTCTCTGTGCTACAGGCTACTAAAAAAAGAATAATAATATGGGGTAGAAATTTGAGCATAAATCTACTTAATAGCTTTTTGGTCTTTCGAAAAGTTCCACAAACAAATGCTGCCGATCATTTCATTTTTATTTCTTTCCTTTATTTCCAATAGTACAAATTCCGATTGTCAATTCCAGTGTTGATTTTCTCAATAAATTCAAGTGCTTTTTCTTGGGTTTCAGCATTTGGTCTATCAATGAATTCATTCACTTTCTTGTCAGAATGCAAGAAGGAAACGACTTTCCAGTCCGCATTTTGTGATCTGGTTAGTAAAAGTCGCTCAGTTTGTATGTCAGGAAAGTTGTTTTCGGTCATTTTTTCAGGCAACTTAGACGGCAATTGACCCGTAAGTTGGGCTTTTCAAATTTCTATAAAAGTATCGGATCGCACCTGTTTTTGCAAAGGTACCCGTCGGCAGGCAGGTAGCCTAGTCAGCTTTGATGGATGGACAGAATCAGAAAAAAGCTGAGTGCAAAGTTTAAAAGTAGTAGCTTGATCTTCATGAAGCAGTAGTTGAGTCTAACGCCAAACTAGCAGGATGCACCGTGGCGTAACTAGCCATTGTTATCCATTTTTTATTTCAAAAGAGTTTCAACCCATTTTATGAGCTCTTCTTCATTAACAATAGACCATGAATGTGGGTGGCGCCTTCCGTCATTTCGATATCCTTTGTCCAAGGTTAGCATTAATTCAGCTTGATTATTCCCCAACTGCCTAAGTGTGTTAATCAAGATTGATCCAGAATTCACATTGTTATCTCGCATATCTCTACACCTGTTCATTATTTGCCACTGCACATCAGGTTCGTGATAAGCTCGAACAGGTATACCTGCTAAATATTTAGCATTACCGCCGTCTGCAAGTTCAATGTTTAGAGGAGAGTTCGCTTGATAGACGATAGCTTTGTCATCCAATGTGCCGCCAAATTCCTTGATCATCATTTCTGAGATGAATTTGGCCTCATTTTTCCCAATTTCAGATCCCTTGACGCTACACACTCTGGATATTTCCCGGATAAAATATCTATAAAGTTCTGAAAGGTCCAAAGCTGCATCAACGGTGAATAAACCTTGAGGAGTAAAGTCGTTGAGGCTATCTTCTACGGTTCGTTCACAAAATCTAGCTGCAATAACACCACCAGCAGAAAAACCTCCAATAACAAAATTCTTGCTTTTAATTTGATATCGGATGAGTGCATTCGAAATGGATTCTTTGAGATGTCTATACATGTCTTCATCCATATAAAATTGAAGTTCATTTGAAAGTCCGATGGTAAGAATGTTTTTGCCTTTGGCAACTGATGGAATTTGGGATTCTTGGAAGATTTCCTCTGGATTGCCACCAAATCCAGCTATTAAAAATATGGTTCCATCTGGATTGGAAATTGACGGATCTACAAGATAGTACCCTGTTTTACCATCTGATTCTGTGAATTCAATTCTTTTGAAGTCCTGTCCTTGAATCAGGTAGCAAATCAAGAATAGTGGAAGAAAAAGTGACTTAATCATTTTTTGTAGACAGATAAACAAGAAACTCTTTGTCTAAAAATTGATTTTAGGAATCATTGGGAGTTTTTCTGATTTGTTAACGTTTGAGCTGACTTTATAATGCATAACGCCTAAAGTGCGTATGCCCACACTTTGCTATTGGCACTAAACTAGCTGATCTGCGCCTCAAGCACAACTGTATGAAAGAACAACTGCACCGTGAAGGGAAGGCTACATTTTGGGTTGGTGAACTATAGTAACTGTTATATCAATCAAGCTGGCAATAAGCGTCGGAGCCAAGTTTATCCACTTGCTGAGTCGATCCATTTTAAATTGAGTATTCTGATTTTTAATTCGTAGTCTATGTTGATTACCCCAACCTACATACGTAATATAGACCTGGTCGCGCGGACTTTTCAAGTTTCTATAAAAGTCGATTTAAAGCGGAATCCAAAAGTTCTTGGTCTCTAATTCCATCAGAGCCTCCAAAACGTCCAATCAGTATCGCATGAATTTCTAGAACTTCTTTCTCAGAAATCATTGAGCTAGTCTTTCCAGCAGCTCCTTGTCCTCAGTTAAGATAGTTCGTAGGTTCTGAGAGAGAGTTACAGAATGTTCTGATTTACTGTCAATGGTCTTCAAGTAATCGAAGACCTCTTGAAGTACCTGTTCAGATGAGTTATCTAAAAGTTGATTAATCGCTGTTTTTACTTCTTCTCTGCTCATATTCAAAGTTACAAAAATTGGTATTAAACAGTTCAGGGTGCGAAATTCAAGGTAACGTCCAGATATGGCACGTGCCTCTGGATTTTTTTATATTTACTAAAGTATCGGATTTGCATTTCAGTATTAAGTAACTCCGTAGAGGCATGTGCTATATCATTTGTTAGCGACTTTATGCTTTAAGTAATCATATAGACAAATCATTTTGCGATAGTGAGTTCCATATTTTGATTCAAGAAGCTTATCCAAATTGGCTTTTAAAAAAGTCTTTAGTGAATCGAGGTTAATCTTATTCGGAGCAAGCAGTGGTGTATACATTAGAATGTGAAAAAATTCACAGCTACTCTGCAATTCCTCGAAGCTTGAGTACTTTTCATTGATTTCGGCTTTTTTAGAGCTATATGCGGCGGCAGGTTCGAAATTCGCAAGTTCGATTGAATTGATTTTTTCTATGAATTTCGGAGTAAATTCTTTTACATCACTTTCTGGATCAATATTTCCATCGCCATTCAGGAAATTTGCCTCTCTCAAATATTTAAATGGCGGATAATACTTAGTTGTTAGATTGGGCAACAGTAGTTTAGAAATTTTACTTGCATCCCATTTATTATCCAATATTATATCTCGATAAAGGTCACGGGTATCTATGCCGGTTATTCCAACTTCTGAAAACCTATCCTTTAATCCAACACCATAAACAAATTCAACATTTTCTCTATTTTCTAAATCATCCAAATTATCTGAAACGTAAACCTTTGAAGAAGGGTCTGAGGTTTTTACAAACTCATAAACCATATCCTTCATCTGTCTCAGAACCTTTATTGGAAGTCTTTTTTTGTTATTCGCCAGTACAGTATATACATCTGTGTAATTACTTAAAGTAACCAGTTTAATTGGGATAACTGTATCAGAAATTAAGAGAGTACTATCCGTAATTTGAGTTTCTACCCCTTCTTTCCATTGACAAAATATCAACCTGTCTTTAAGTTTTTCAATATTATCCTTTGTGAGGCATTTTATAATGGACTTCAATATCTCCTGAACATTTACATCATCAAGGCTGTATCCCATAAAAATTATAGGGTGTTCAACGAAAATGGTTAGAAGTTTAGCAGCCAAATAAGAATTTCGATCGTGAAACTCTGAATAGTCTTCATCAGTTAGAGTTAGAGATTCTGGATTAGATACACAGCCATGAATCTTATATAATTCGCCAATTGAATAAATTTCAGAGAAAATCAATTCTTCCTGCCCAATGTATCGGGTGAATTCTGGAAATAATGACTCCAACAAAACATCCCAGTTTGTTGTAATAATTCCATCAATGTTGATCTTTTTTAGCAGGTTAAGTTCACTACTCAATTCTGCATTGATATTTTTCTCTTTACCTTCTAGGTATTTGCAAATCTCAAATTTCAGGGGTGAATCTGATTTTTTTGCTAGTCTAGAGTAGTTGGCTCTGCTTGCCTCATACTTAGGGCTCGTCCACCAAACCGAGTTAAACTCTTCAGCCATTAAGGATGCTACTTTTGGAAGATCGTTGTTAGAATTTGATACGTAGTACTCGAAGGGCTTTGTTAAGCCGAGTTCATGAGCCATTTTCTCCAAGAGCAAATACCACGTTTCCGCGTTAATGTACCTCCTTGAAATTCCTGACCCGACAAAGATGAATGGTGAGGTAGAGAACTTTGTTAAATGCTTTTCAAATTCATCTATAAACATTGTGATCGATCATTGTCGCTAACGTTAAAGACAAAAAGCGTGCATCTACCCTCTACCTTGCTGGAACGCTTTTCCCTTTAAGGATTGGAAAGATAGTAAAAAGCGGTAATAGATGGTTGATTTTTGTCGGGTGTTAGCTGCTGTAAAAAGACTTGACTGCCCGTGATGGAGCTTTTGACCAGGGAGCTTTTCAACTCGGTCTTACGAAG
>JAHCMJ010000155.1 GCA_019192485.1 Cyclobacteriaceae bacterium HetDA_MAG_MS6
TGGGTGGGTTCGTATCCATCCCAATCGATCGGTACTCTATTTCTTATTGCATCTTGATATGAAACATGCGCTTTGTCCTTTCGCCGATTACTGTGATCAGCAGCTAAGGTCACATATTCGTCTCGTACATCTTGAACATAGGTATCTGAAGCCTCACTTAACAACTTGGAAGCGACGGTAACGGACTTAGAGGCATCCAACACATGTATGGTAGAACCACTATACTTTGGGGCAATTTTCACTGCTGTATGAACACGAGAGGTGGTAGCTCCACCGATTAGCAGCGGTTTTTTCATCCCTCGTCTCTCCATTTCTTCAGCGACATACACCATTTCATCCAGGGATGGTGTGATCAAGCCACTTAGGCCAACAATATCGGCCTGTTCTTTTTCAGCTTCCTCCAATATCTTCTGAGCAGGCACCATGACCCCGAGATCTACAATATCATAATTGTTGCAACCCAGTACGACGCCTACTATGTTTTTGCCAATATCGTGCACATCACCTTTGACAGTAGCTAAGAGAATCTTACCTCTGCTTTGATTTTTTCCTGTTTTCTCAGCTTCCAGGTAGGGTATAAGATAGGCAACCGATTTTTTCATCACTCGGGCACTCTTGACTACTTGAGGCAAAAACATCTTTCCGCTACCAAACAAGTCACCAACGGTGTTCATACCGTCCATCAAGGGTCCTTCAATCACATGAAGGGGGCGATCATATTTCTGCCTGGCCTCTTCTGTATCCTCCTCGACATGGTCCACAATACCTTTGATCAAGGCATGTGCCAGGCGTTCCTCGACTGTGCCTTTTCTCCATTCATCATCTACCTGTTTCGTCTTTCCTTTGCCCTTTACCTTTTCGGCAAAATCAACAAGGTTTTCGGTGGCATCTGACTGGCGATTGAGCAAGACATCCTCTACCTTTTCCAGGAGATCTTTGGGGATTTCATCATATACCTCTATCATACCTGCATTGACAATCCCCATATCCATCCCAGCTTGTATAGCGTGATACAAGAACGCAGAATGCATAGCTTCCCTGACTACATTATTTCCCCTGAAAGAAAAAGATACGTTGCTAACACCTCCGCTGACTTTTGCTCCTGGTAAGTTGGTTTTGATCCACTTGGTAGCTTCGAAGAAATCCACAGCGTAGTTATTGTGCTCCGCTATACCCGTGGCAACTGGAAATATGTTAGGATCAAAAATGATATCCTGAGGCGGGAAGCCTACTTGATCAACAAGCAGGTCGTAAGATCTTTCACATATCTGAATCCGACGTTCGTAAGAATCGGCCTGTCCATCCTCATCAAAGGCCATTACAACAGTGGCAGCGCCATATTCTTTTATTTTCTTAGCCTGCGTAAGAAATGGCTCCTCACCCTCTTTCAGTGAGATTGAATTGACCACCCCTTTTCCTTGTATGCACTGCAAGCCGGCTTCAATAATCTCCCACTTCGAAGAGTCGATCATCACGGGAATCCTGGCTATTTCAGGTTCTGAAGCGATCAGATGAAGAAATCTGACCATGGCCTCTTTGCCATCCAACATCCCTTCATCCATGTTTACATCCAGGATTTGAGCACCTCCACGCACCTGCTCTAATGCTACACTCAAAGCTTCATCATACTTATCCTCCTTGATTAATCTGGCAAATCGTAGTGAGCCTGTCACATTGGTTCTTTCCCCAATATTGATAAAATTAGTCTCCTTGGTAACCAATAACGGCTCCAATCCTGACAACATCAAAGGTGGGACTTCCTTCATTCCATCCATTTTAAAAGTACCAAAAGATTGTTCCTTACCTCCGTCAAATGATCACATCGCCGCACTGACATAGCTAGTTATTTTTCTAGGTTGGTATTTCGTCGCAAGATCAGCTATGGTACGAATGTGTTCTGGCGTTGTACCGCAACAACCACCAATTACATTTACCAGGCCTTCTTTCAAATATTCTTCAATTTGCGCGCCCATCTCTTCCGGACTTTCGTCATACTCCCCAAACTCATTCGGCAATCCAGCATTGGGGTGCGCACTTGTCATGAAATCTGCATGATTGCTCAAAGTTTGCAGGTAAGGTCTTAGTTGATTCGCCCCCAATGCACAATTCAACCCTATGCTGAATAAGTTGGTATGAGAAACTGAGATCAGAAAAGCTTCGGTTGTCTGACCGGAAAGTGTCCTGCCGGACGCATCTGTGATGGTACCAGATATCATGACTGGGATATCGATGTTCCTTTCATGTTTGATCTCTTCAATGGCTTTGATAGCTGCCTTTGCATTGAGTGTATCAAAGACGGTCTCTATCAGAAGTAGGTCGGCTCCTCCATCAAGTAGAGCCTCGGCCTGGAGTCGATAAGCCAATCTTAATTCTTCAAAGGTTACAGCACGATAGCCGGGATCATTCACATCGGGAGACAGGGAAGCAGTCTTATTGGTTGGACCCATAGAACCGGCGACAAACCTGGGCTTATCCGGTTCCCTGGAAGTAAATTCTTTTGCTACTTCTTTGGCAATCTTTGCAGATTGATAATTGATTTGATAGACCCAATTACCAACTTCCAAACCATAATCTGCCTGAGCAATAGTTGTCCCACTAAAGGTATTGGTCTCGGCTATATCGGCACCCGCCTCGAAATATTCTGCGTGGATAGATTTGATGATATCGGGCCTGGTGATGGAAAGTAAATCATTGTTCCCCTTTAGAGGATGCTCGTGATTCGCCAGAGCATCATTTCTAAAGTCCGCCTCTTCCAACTTATGACGTTGGATCATAGTACCCATCGCACCATCAAGTACCAATATCTTGTTCTGAGCTATTTCTCGTATGTCCATTCTCAAATTCGTTTTGGCAATAACCGTACTTATCTGAGAAGGATTCCTAAGAGGATGGTCTTCGCTCATCTATTCTACTTTTGATTGAAGTAGATGGGAATTGGCACCGAAACTAGGATAGAATCCTGAGAAGGTTGCCAAGGCGTCAAAGGGCCCAATCCCTCAGCCTTTCTCGATAAGTGAGGCAAATATATGTTCAAGTTTTGGAATACAAAAAGAAACCATAGTTGTTTGATCAATTTAGGAAGCGGGAAAAACGATGGTATACACATTATTTTCTTTCTATTTTTTCCAAGAATACTACTAATATTGTTGCCTGAATATGAAAATTGCTGCAATCGATATCGGATCAAATGCTGCCAGGCTTCAGGTCACCAGGATCATTGAGTACAACCAATTAATCACCTTCAAAAAACTTGAATATGTCAGGTTCCCATTGAGGCTGGGGAAAGATGTCTTTGCCACAGGGGGTATTGGTCGTGAGAAGGAAGAACACTTTTTCAAGTTGATGCAGGCCTTTAAAAATTTAATGGACCTATATGAAGTGGACCACTATTACGGCTGTGCTACATCTGCTATGAGAGAGGCGCAAAATGGCCAGATAATCATCCAAAAGGTGCTCAAAGAATTGGACTTGCCAATCGAGATTATTTCAGGAAAAAAGGAGGCAGAAATGATCAACAGAGTTATCAATTTGTATCTGGATCATAAAACCTACCTCCATATTGATGTGGGAGGAGGTAGTACCGAACTCAACTTGTATGCAGATCGCAAGAAAGTAAACTCAGCGTCTTTTGAAATTGGTTCTGTAAGAAGCCTTGGGTTTGGTGATTTTACCGCCGAATGGCAAAGACTCATTCGATGGGTACATCAACATGTCAATGCAAATTATCGCAAAGTTATCTCCATTGGAACAGGTGGAAACATCAATAAGATATTTGAGATAGCAGAGGGTGACAAGCGAAGAAAAATATCGCTGGACTCCATTTTACGCGTTCAAAGCTTTCTTAAAAACATGTCAGCTGAGGAGAGACTCTCCAAGCTTCAACTCAACCCAGATCGAGCAGAGGTGATCATACCTGCATCCGAAATCTATATCGAAGTCATGCTCACTGCCAAAGCCAAAACCATGCTTGTACCAGATGTAGGACTAAAAGATGGTATCAACTATCTGCTTTTCGAAAAGCACTATCCTTCAAAAGGAAAGGTATTGGTGAAGAATTAACTCAAAGGTTTGGTTTTTGCTACCCTAAACTGGCAGAAAAGTACTCCAATAGACATCAGCAGCCCTATAAACTCTCTGGCTTCTTCGATATATGGTTTTTCATCAACCATTTCACCAAATAGCTCAGTCTTGTTTGGTTGAGTCATCCACTCATAGAAGCCTGGAAGATAATTCAATGAGTAAAGCACGAAGAGCAATAGCAGTATACCATTGAGCCGTCTATTGGAGATATCAAAAACCTGCAACAATGATACAAGCGACACAATGCCATATAATAAAACCCATAATAATGGATCCGGATCATTAAACTGTAGATAAGCGAAGGTTGCAAAAACCAATGCTAAAATGGCGGAGGTGATCTTTCTGGTCATACATCAAAACTCAAGTCGATAAGTCAAAATAGGGATCAAACCTAATTGGTATTGGTTTTCGATCTCTCCTGTAAAACTATCCCAATATTCATACGCTATGTTCTCTCTATTCAAAACATTCTGTATATCTAAGGAGAACATCTGAGTTGCATTAGGTTTGTTTTTCTTCCATTGTAAACGAAGATCCAGTCGAATATAATCCTGGTGTCGCTCTGATAAGAAATCACCAGAAAATGCCGGAGTGTATCGCATGCCACCTTGCCAAATCCCGCGGGCATTGACAGAGAAAGATCTATTTTTAGAACTATTCAAAAATTCTTTACCCCAGGACAGATTGAAGTTGTATCGATTATTGTATCTGCTTTCCTCGTCGCCATCAAAAAGTGATCTGAAAAAATTAGCACCTAGCAAATAGTACAGACCATCTTGAAAGTAGCGTTCCTGAGATAAAGAAAGGCCATAAGTCTTTGCTTCAGTTTCCATATGAGGAAAGGGAAAGAAAGAGCTCCATCCAAAACCAGCGCTTTGAATATTGGCATTTGGGAAATAGTAATAAAAAGCCTCCGTCCTAAAAGTTCGGCTCGTGGCTTGACGAATATATGCCAATGTCAACCTCTGAGAACTCATCAATCCGTACCCGCCGTTACTATGATAAGGGCTGCCCTGGGACTCACTCTGGACATAATAGAAATTGATAGGGTTGAGCAACTGTGTAAATCGACCAGCATTCAATAGAATGGAAGAGGAACTACCTAGTTTGAAGGTGCTGTTGAGTCGATAATCTAATCTATACTCTTCTGCATTAGCATAATAGTAATACCTGGCACTACCAGTAATATCAAAGGTGTTATTACTGATCAAAAGGAAGCTCAAGTAAGATTGCATTAGAAACTGATTGAGTTCATGTGTATTAGTAGCAGTGGAGCCGAAAGACCCTGAGCTTTCGGCAAACTCATATTGATAACTATTAAGCCCTACCCCTACTTCAAAGAAACGCTGACCAAGTGACCATACACCTTTGCTCAAGCTTGAGATGATAGTTTGCTTATATTCATTATTACGTTCAATCCAAGGCTCATCGGCATTGTTAAAAACATCCTGCTCTCTGCTATTATCTAAGGTCGAGAATACTAGCGAGTTTTCTATCACTCCCTTCCAGACATGCGACTTGCTTGAAATTCCAGTGGCTAACATGGCTCCTTTAGCAAGGATATCTGATCGATCTTTTTCTTCTTCGGAATCTTCGAAGCTTTTTCCTTCAAAATCATTTCTATTCATTCCTCCAATGAAGAAAACATTTAGAGCACCATTATTTTTAGTCGGAATGTAAGCATTGACCGCCAGGTCTTGAAAACCAATTTTCTCTCCTCCAAAATCCACTCCCATCGCTCCCAGAAGTCCTGTAAAGGAGTATCGGTAATTGCTCAAGATACTCGCCTTTTTTCGAGGACCCAGAGGGCCTTCTGCGGCAATATCAAATCCTATCAATGAAGCCTGAGCCGTGAATTGCTGGTCTTCCATATTTCCATTTCTCATGTCCATATCAAAAACTCCACTGACCGCATTTCCGGTAGATGCCTCAAAAGCTCCATAGTGAAAACTAGATCTATCCAACATCTGAGCACTAAGCATATTGACACCTCCGCCAGTGCCTACTGGCTGATCTGAAAAAGTGCCTGCTCCACTTAGATGATTAGGGTTGACAACCTCTACATCATTGAGCGTCCATTGGTTATACACTGGAGAGATACCCCTCACGGATACCTGGTTATTCTGATCGTTGGCAATGACAACATCGGGAGAAGAAGTAATGAGACGAGCAGGATCGTAATACGTAGCTGCGAAACGATTGATCTGCTCTTCTGTAATGGGTCTGGACTCGGCAGCATACACTGGACGACCAGATTTCACTTCTACACCTTCTAACCGAACAGCATCTGGAGTAAGGTCTATATCAAGACGGGTGATCTTACCATTTTTGATCCATACTTCAGGTATCATTTTGGTCGTATAGCCCACAAATGTGACCTCTATGGGGTATACTCCAGGCTCCAAATCCTTTAGTATGAAAACACCGGAAGAATCTGTAGAAGTACCTATATCTTTTCCGATAACCTTAATATTGGCACCAGGCAAAGACTTTAAGTCAGTCTTGTCAATAACTTTCCCTTTTAGCAGTTGTGCAGTAGTGGTAAGCGGAAGGAGTAAAAAGAAACAGGCAATAATTTTCATAAGAAGTCACTGCTATGACCCTCAAAATCCCGTTCTGGTTGGGATGGGAATCAGCTCAGCATTGCCTTGAGGTTCTTATAGGAAATTGCTACGCTCTTCATCGGATCATCTGAACTATCTTGCTCAATGAAAAAATGCTTCATCCCAGAAGTTTTGGCCTCAGCAAAAATCTTTTTGAAGTCTATCACGCCATTGCCTATTTCCGTGAAATTCTGATCGGCAGTATCATCCATATCTTTTACATGCCAAAGTAGAAACCTACCTGGATGAGACTCAAAATATTCCAATGGTGTCCGACCAGCTCTTCTGACCCAATACAAATCCATCTCAATCTTCAAAAGCTCAGGATCGGTCTCAGCCAGGATCACATCGAATGGAATCTGACCATCGACCTGATCAAACTCAAATGCGTGATTGTGATAACAAAGCTGTATTCCTGCTTTTTTGCATAATTCTCCCCATTTATTCATAGACTCACACAGTCGCTTATACTGATCAATACGCTGCCGATCTTCCTCGGCTAGCCAGGGGATCACGGCGTACATCTGTTCCGACTCCTGCATTGCTCCGATTGCTTTCTCTGGCTCATTTTCAAAAACTTGATAAGCCATATGACTACTTACGGCTTTCATATTCAATCCTTCGACCAGGCTCTTAAACATCTTAGGTTCGTAGCCATAAAACTTACCATCGCTATAGCCAGCAGTCTCTAGCACCTGATAGCCTATGTTTGCTAGTTTCGTCAGCGTACCCTCGACGTTTTCTTTCATTTGATCTCTAACAGTATAGAGTTGTAATCCGATGGCCAGTTCTTTCTTCGGAGGAGTACAATAGGGTAATACGGCTAGGCCAGCCGCTCCTGCGGCACTGTTCTTAAGGAAAGTTCTTCTACTTGTCATAATGCTCTTATTTTAATATTTCTAAACCAAACTTTATCACCATGGTCTTGTAGTGCAACGTGACCTACCCTACCCGTACCAAAATATTTCATTTTTTTGAATTTGCTACCGGCAATCATCTCCTTCCACTCAGGAGTCCACATATCAAACTCTACCACTTTATAACCGTTCTGCCAATGCTCGACGTGTCCATCTTTTACTTTCAACCTTACTCTATTCCATTGCATGGGCTCCATGACCGTGACAAATTTAGTTGCGATCATGTCATAGAGGTCTCCTGCTCGGTGCTTTTCTATTCTACCATCTCGATGACGTACATTGTCCAAAATCTGCATCTCCGGACCTGATTTCCATACATGACTCAGTGAATCGTTTTCAATTACATTATAAATGATACCGCTATTTCCTCCTTCAGATATTTTCCATTCTAGATATAACTCATAGTCCTTATACTCTTGATCGGTGATAATGATATCGCCGCCGGCTTTTGACTGCCATCCCTCTTCCGCACCTTTGCCCATAAAATGTAATGTACCCTGATCAGCAATCCATCTACTAACTAGTGTTTCCTTTTTGAAGTTTCTGATTCCGTTCGTGGTTTTGCCATCGAAAAGCAGTTTCCATCCTTGACTCTTCTCCAGATCGGTCAATTGATTGAAGGGCTCACTATGGACAGAAACAAATCCTGGCTGACCGCTTGGTATGGAATTGAGTGTATACCAAGCTTCGGTAGTCCATAATTCCTGATCAGTCTTACTAACAAAGGGCCTGACGATCCTGAAGTAAACGACGTGTTTTTCTTTCAAGCCTGAGAGTTCCAAAAACACTTTCTTTCGATCGTCGGACAAGTTAAAACTACGAATGGCTAACTCCCTTTGGCCAAGTTTTGGCCCGCCATAGGCCTTAGTGGGTTTATAATACCATTGCAGTACCTGGAAATCAGCAGCCGACAGGTATTGTCCTTCGGCAATAGGCTCGGTGAACTCAATCTCAAAGCCATTGGATCTGGCAATCACTTTGAGCATTTCAAAAGTGGTCTTACCATTGTAATTGAGGCGCTGGAGACCGTAACCCAGCTTGCCCGTTTGACCCCAATTACCTGAAACGCCAATACCTCCGGCGATCAATGAACCATCAGGAGCCCAGGCGATCCTGTTAATGCCTGCTTCCAGCCCTTGTGTAAATCTGAAGACTGCTCCTTGATATTGCTCTTCAACTTTTTCAATAAAGACCCGCTTGACACCACCATGTGTTACTTCGCCATGAATGAGTTGACCTTGATAGGGTCCTACCTCAATTCCAAGTGGTGTACTTGGTGAGTTGCCAATTTCATCCTGGGGTAGCCAAACTACCGGCTGAGTTTCTTCAAGGTCTTTGGTACCTTCAGGATCTACTGACCTGGCACCATAAAATTTGCCTTTTTGTATATGAACAATTTTACTTGAAGGCAACCAATCACCTTGATTGTCAGCTACAAATAGTTGATCATTCAAGCCAAAACCTATCCCATTAGGCGTGCGAAGACCATGGGCCAAAAACTCAACCCTGCCATTGTCTTTATTGATTTTCATCACCTTCCCTCGATCCGAGATTTGAGGGTCGGCACTGGCTCCTCCTGGCATAATTGCAGTTGCTAAAGTGGCATAGAAATACCCATCTTTATAGGCTAACCCAAAGGCGAATTCGTGAAAATTGGAAGAAACCTTCCAATCATTACTGACGGTAAGATATTCATCGACTAAGTCATCACCATCTAAATCTACAAGCTTAGTAAGCTCTTGCTTCTGTAAAACGTAAATCTCATCATCTACAACCTTCACTCCTAGTGGCTCGGCAAGGCCAAAGGCGACTCTTTTCACCTTGATATGCTCAGGATCACTGCTTTGCCAGTTTTCCAACAAATAGACAGGTCCATCCGCATCCCAGGTACAGACCACCATTCTCCCATCTGAAAGGAAGTCAATACCCCCTACTCTGGGCTGAAAATCATCTGGTCGTGCTTGTGTCATATCAAATGAAGGATGAACGTCGGCTAACCATCTGGTATCTCCAGGAATGTTACTGGACAACAATTCAATTGGTATAAACTTTTCGGTCTCAAGTATGTCAGAGGTGTCAAAAGACAACTCATCATCTAAAAGAACAAAGGATTCCTTTTTCTTATCAAACCACTGAAAACTTAGGTATGCTCCTCCATTGCCTTGCCGGTATAGGATACGAACTTTATGTTTTCCTTTCTTCAAATACACCTCCCCATCTTTGATCTCGGGGCCATGTCTGCCACTGTTATCAATGACCAGCTTGTCGTCTATGAAAAGATACGAGCCATCGTCACTGATAAGCCTGAAGCTATAACTCCCATCAGCGGTGATATTTACACTGCCTTTAAACTCTATTGCAAAATCCTGTTGAGCATCAAGGAAATCAGCTGTTGAAAGTGCATGTAGCTTCTCCACCGCTCCCTGTCTTGTTGGTTTCAACTCCTTCGAGACTTCCAGTAGATCCATTTCACCTACATTATTATAGAAATGGGCCAACAGACCTTTTCCTCCAGAACCTTCATATTTTTCACCAAGCTTGATAGGCGTCGACTTCTCTCCCAGAGAACCCTTTTCACCCGAGCCACCCTCGCCATCATCCAGAGAGAGTATATATTGTATCATTTCTTTGACGTCATCCACTGGGAGATCAGCATGTGGTGTCATCATAGCTTGACCCCAGACGCCACTACCTCCTTTGATTACTTTACCCGCCAAAAGCGTAACTATCTCGTCACTGTCTCCATACCTTCTGGCTACAGAGAGGTAGGATGGTCCTACCGTTTTAAGTCGCTCATTATGACATGACTCGCAGTCACTTTGCTCGATGAGTATTGCACCTGCAGGCTTCTCCATTTCATCTTTTGACTCGCTTCCTGCACCTCTCAAGAGCTTATCAAAACCTGGATGATAAAAAACCTTGAACGA
>JAHCMJ010000156.1 GCA_019192485.1 Cyclobacteriaceae bacterium HetDA_MAG_MS6
ATTCCTGTCTTTTACTCTTTACCTGGGTTTTATGATCGCTCCTATTGTACAAATGAGTAACATCGGAAGTCAATTAACAGAGGCATTCGCAGGGCTTGATAGAACAGAAGAGATCATGAATATGGACCCAGAGAATGATGGCAATCGTACTTTAGAAGTTGGGGAGATAAAGGGAAACATTACTTTCAACAAAGTCACTTTTGCCTACGAAGAAGGTAAAAACGTTCTGAAAAATATCAGTTTCGAGGCACCTGCCGGTACTGTGACAGCACTTGTTGGTACATCCGGGTCAGGTAAAACTACCATTGCGGGATTAGCTGCTTCCTTTCTTAATCCCGAAGGCGGAAAAGTGATGGTCGACGAAAATGACCTATCGAAAATCTCTTTGTCAAGCTTTAGAAATCAACTAGGCGTCGTGTTGCAAGATGACTTTCTGTTCGAAGGAACTATCAAGGAAAACATCCTTTTTCCGAGGCCTGAGGCTTCTAGCAATCAGTTGACGGATGCAGTAAAAGCTGCTCATGTCAATGAATTTACTGACAGATTTGAAGATGGGCTTGATACTTTGATAGGTGAAAGAGGAGTAAAACTCTCAGGAGGTCAGCGACAGAGAATTGCTATAGCAAGAGCAATTCTTGCTGATCCCAAAATCCTGATCTTGGATGAAGCTACCTCAAACCTCGATACCGAAAGCGAAAGTTATATCCAAGAAAGCCTGAGTCGACTGATGAAAGGTCGTACCACATTTGTCATTGCCCACCGGCTCAGTACCATCAGACAAGCTGACCAGATTTTAGTGATCGAAGATGGGCAAATAGCAGAACAAGGCACTCACGACCAACTTATCACAAAAGAAGGCCGGTACTTTGAGCTTTACACTTACCAGGCAAGGATATAACGCAATCAAGCCAAATCCTTTATGATTAAAGTCCTATTATTAAATATGACCTCGTCCCCCGATTTCTTTTCTTTCAGCACTTGACCTATTGGAGAGGCTAAGGAAACAATAAAATAGCTTTCTCCTTCCCAGTTAAGTTGCCCCATACTTGTTGCAATAAAATACCTGGCCTGATTAGTTATCACCAAGGATCCCACACCTACAACGGAGTGCACTTGGATGGGATTTATCTGCTCCAACAATCGCATACGCTTTGTTGCATCCTCCAATTGTCCAGCTAGTTTATCCTGCTCCTGTTGCATCATAGCGCGCCCAGTCTCATACTTGTCTCCCATGCTACTTTTTTGCTCCTGATTCGCTGCGGACTGGATATCTCTCATCGCAGACTGCAACTGCCCAATTTGAGCCAAAGTCTTCTCCTTGCACATCTCTAGCAATGTGGGTTTAATCTGCGAAAGATTCACTTATAAATCAAATTTTATCCCTTGAGCCAATGGCAGCTCCTTTGAATAATTAATGGTATTAGTCTGGCGCCTCATATAAGCTTTCCATGCATCAGATCCTGATTCTCTACCACCGCCAGTCTCTTTTTCGCCTCCAAAGGCACCTCCTATTTCTGCCCCGGAAGTACCTATATTGACATTGGCTATACCACAATCAGAGCCTTGATGTGACAAAAACAATTCGCTTTCTCTCATATTAGTTGTCATAATCGCAGATGACAGCCCTTGAGGAACCGCATTTTGCATAGCAATGGCTTCGTCAATGGTTTTGTACTTGATCAGGTAGAGTATAGGAGCGAATGTCTCATGGCAAACGATCTTGTACTCATTTCGAACTTCGTAGATTGCTGGCTTTACATAGCAACCTGATTCATATCCTGTACCTGAAAGGATTTCACCCGCCACAACAGTTTCACCACCTTCATCGGTAATTTTCTGCAAAGCAGATTCATACATTTTCACAGCATCCTGATCAATCAATGGCCCAACATGGTTATTTTCATCTAACGGATTCCCTATCCTTAGCTGATTATAAGCCCTGACCAATCTCTCTTTGACCTCATCGAATTTGCTCTCATGAATGATCAGTCGTCGGGTAGATGTGCACCGCTGACCGGCCGTACCTACCGCTCCAAAAACTGCTCCGGGGATCGTAATTTCCAAATCGGCATTTTCAGTAACGATAATGGCATTATTGCCTCCCAGCTCCAGTATTGTTTTACCCAATCGTCGTCCGACAGCTTCACCTACGGCTTTTCCCATTCTGGTCGATCCAGTAGCAGAGATCAAAGGAATCCTGATATCATTGGCTAGTTTTTTGCCGATTTCAGCATCACCGATGACTAACCCACAAATACCTCCTGGCACATTGTTTTCATCTAGTACTTTCTGAATGATCTTATGACAAGCAATAGCAGATAGTGGCACCTTTTCCGAAGGTTTCCATACGCAAGTATCTCCGCACACCCAGGCGATAGCAGTATTCCAGGCCCATACAGCCACTGGAAAGTTAAATGCTGAAATAATACCCACTATTCCTATGGGATGCCATTGCTCATACATCCTATGAGCCGCTCTCTCGGAGTGCATCGTTAAGCCGTACAACTGCCGTGAAAGACCGACGGCAAAATCACAAATGTCGATCATTTCCTGTACCTCCCCTAGCCCTTCCTGAAGGGACTTACCCATCTCGTAGGAGACCAAATGACCAAGTGCATTTTTATGCTTGCGAAGTTCCTCCCCAAACAGTCTCACCATCTCACCTCTCTTTGGCGCAGGAACCAGCCGCCAGGATTGAAATGCTTCCTGGGCTGCGTCAATAACCTGATCATAGTTCTCATCATCGGCCAGAGTTACTTTCGCAATTAACTGACCATCTGCTGGAGATGAAGAACTGATTTCCTGGCCACCAGTTTTCAGCCACTTACTGCCAATGGCCGCTCCGTCATTATGCGACTGAATGCCAAGTTCTTCAAGAAAGGGTGCTATTTCAAGCATAAAAGGGATTGAGTTAACGTGGTAAAAAAATTGGATCAAAGCTAATCATTCCCGACATGTCAGACTATAATTGATGATTCAGATCTTTGCTATTTCATACAAAAGAAAACCCCGACAATAATGCCGGGGTCCCTGTCAGAAATCTAACTAACCTAATCACCAACCAATACCATAATATGCCTTGTCTCCATTTGGATACATCCCCTCAATCAACATGCCTTCGCCCCTTGGCAAACGCAAATAAGAGGTGAAATCATCCAGTGACTGAATGTCATTCTTATCAATCCGTGTGATAATAAAACCATCCTTGATGCCGGCTTCTTTCCACTTGCCATTTTCCACGTCGTCAACTTTTACTCCTCCTTCGATACCGAGCTCTTCCCTCTCTTCGGTAGTTACTTCTTTGAAAGTGGCTCCCTCAGTCGTAAACTCATTTTTAATCTTGACGACCTCGGTTGTATTGTAAGAGTTTTTTAGCACAGCCTCCGTATTCCGAGTTTTGCCGTCTCTGATATAGGTCACGCTGACTTTGTCACCTGGTCTGTTTAAGGCTACTTGCTCTTGTAACTCCGAAACACTATTCACTTTTTTGCCATCGATCGCTACGATAACATCCCCTTCCTTCATGCCAGCTTCCAGTGCAGCACTTTCGGGGTTTACTAATCGGACGTAAATCCCTCGCAGGACATCCAAATTTTCGCGTTCGGCTAACGCTGAACTGACATCCTCAATTCTGATCCCAAGAAGCGCGCGCTGTACTGCTCCAAATTCAATAAGATCTTCAGCTACCTTTTTTACTAAAGTTACCGGTACCGCAAATGAGTACCCCGCAAACGCTCCAGTAGGTGAAGCAATAGCAGTATTCACACCTACCAGCTCTCCTTTTAGGTTCACCAGTGCGCCACCACTATTTCCTGGATTCACAGCGGCATCTGTTTGAATAAATGACTCAATCTGTAAACCGTTGTTATTTGAGTTTGCCAGAATATTGATATTTCTAGCCTTGGCGCTAACAATACCGGCTGTAACCGTAGACCTAAACTCAAATGGATTTCCAACAGCCAGAACCCATTCACCAATGTGAACGTTCTCTGAATCTCCCCATTTCATCGGCTTGATATCATCTGCTTGTATCCTGATCACCGCCAAATCTGTAGTTGGGTCGACCCCAACAACCTCTGCTTGATAAGTCCTGTTGTCATTGAGTAGTACCTCTATTTCAGACGCTCCATCAACGACATGGTTATTAGTGACTATATAACCTTGGTCAGAAACAATTACACCTGAACCGGCACCTCTTGATGGTGATCGGTACTGGCGTCTGTCTCTATCTTGAAAATAATCTTTGAAGAAGTCATCAAATGGACTTCGTTGTGCCGTAGTATTTCGTTGACCTTCGTAGGTAGTTCGGATATGCACCACCGATGGTGTTGCAGACTTAGCTGCGTAAACAAAATTGAGTCCATCGGGAACAACAAAATCTGCAGTATCAAAAACATAATTAGTAAAACTCACTTGTCCTGTTTGAGCCACGGGGCTTACGGGAACTACTTCCTGACTTGGAAAAACCAAGGTATATCCTCCAATCGCAATAACTCCTCCAAGAAAGGATGAGAAAACCATTGCAAAAAACAAACTCTTTTTATTCATATCTCGGTCCATTTATTCTACTTTGTAATTATACTGTGTTTCTAAAACCTTTGTTTCTGTAACGAAAACAAAACCAGTTTTTCACAACACTTAACATGATTTAACAAACTTGTGCATGAAGTGTAGCCTACGTCTAAAAGAAAGAGGCGAACCTTACAGCCCGCCTCCTTTGTATCCAACCCTACTTCCTCACTACTTTATCGCTATCGTGCGCTTGGCAACCTTCTTTTCATCTTTTGGTACTACAACTGATAAAATTCCGTCTTCATAAGTTGCATTTACTTTATCCCCATCGATGGAGTCAGGTAAATGGAAGGATCTGCTAAAAGTCCCGTAATAGCTCTCCACTGAGTGGAAGTTTTTCTCTTTCTTCTCATTTTCAATCTTACGTTCACCGCTCACGGTCAATCTTCCTTCATTCAAATCAATATTGATTTCATCCTTTTTTACTCCTGGAATATGAAATTGAATTTCAAATGCTTTGTCCGTTTCAGCGATATCCACTTTAGGGGAAAAACTTCGAGCTACGGTATCTCCCAGAAAATCATCATTGAAAACTCTATCTACTAGACTACTAAAACTTGTAGGTCGATAGTTCAGTGGGTTATACTTTATAAGTGCCATTTCTTTTAAATTTATTGTTTAACATCAAATTCAATTGCTATTGATCGAATTCTGTGCCAACGATAGAAATGCGTCTCAGCACTTATAATTTAATGACATTATGTCATTTATAGGCTTATTTAATTACTTTTTAATGACACAATGTCATTTTTTAACTTCCTTATCTGTCTTAGATCCTTGATATAGCTCGTATTTCTGAAAGGAGCAATCCAATGAACCATTGTAAAGAGATACCTTTTTCGACGGCTTCAGCTTCAGGTGCTTTAAAGCTTCGCGGTTAGAACTGATCACCCAGGCATCAAATCCGGAAAAGTTGTTTTTCAGGATATCACTAAAAGATTTATATAAAGTAGTGATTTCATCTCCAATCCTTTCTCCATATGGTGGATTTGTGATAATGACTCCTCTATCCGCGGTGGGTCGCTGTCTCTCAAATGAAAGTTGTCGAAAATTGATCTGTTGATTGAGGCCCAATTTTTTCTGAGAAGCCTGGGCCATTTTGATAGCATTGGGGTCAATGTCCCCTCCAACAATATTCAGTGACGTTTTTCTTACTGCCGCTTGGGCTTCGGATTTCACTCGGTTCCATATCATCGGGTCGAAATTCTTCCAGTTTTTGAATCCGAAATGATTCCTGAAAAGTTGGGGGGCCATTTGCTGTCCAAGCATAGCTGCTTCAATCAAAATGGTACCCGTCCCGCACATGGGATCTACTAATGGACGAGACTTATCCCATCCGGCAATTTGTAACAAGCCTGCTGCAAGTACTTCATTCATGGGAGCCCTATGACCTCGACCTCGGTATCCCCTTCGATTCAGGGGTTCACCGGAGCTATCTAGTGATATGGTAAACCGATCCTTGAATCCATGAATATTGAATTGTACGTCCGGACGATCCCTATCAACAGAGGGTCTTCTACCCAAACGCTCTCTAAACCCATCTACGATAGCATCTTTAGCCCTTAATGCTACGTATTGAGAATGTTTGAAGTACTCTGAAAAGATCGTGTGTTCAATGGCGAATGTCTGATGAACCTCCAGGTGTTGCGTCCAATCAAACTTTTTGATCGCAGCATATAACTGCTGCTCCGTCCTGGCCGTAAATTCGTAGACCGGCATTAGAATCTTCAAAGCGGTTCGCAGATGAAGATTAGCTTGATACAAAAAGCGGATACCCCCCTCACATGTCACACCTCTCTTGATAACCCTTATTTGCTCCCCACCAAGATCACGTATTTCATTGGCGAGTATTTCCTCTAGCCCATGCAGGGTTTTGATAGTCAGTTTCATTGCTGAACGATTTCTCGCAAAACTAGATGAATTGGAGTCTACTCTCCTGTTAAAGAAACAAAAAGCCCTTCCCGACAATCGGGAAGGGCTTTATCCATTTTATATTATAGATCTACGACTACTTTTTATCGTCGACCTCTTCGTATTCTACATCTGATACATCTGCGTCTGTTCCTCCTGCTTCAGCTGCTCCATCAGCACCTCCGGTAGGATCACCAGCGCTCGCTCCGTCAGCTCCTGCTGCTTGTTGCGCTTGGTAAATCTCTTGAGAGGCATTGGTCCATGCTGTATTAAGTTCCTCCATGGCTGTATCAATGGCTGCTATATCCTGCTTACCATGAGCTTCTTTCAGCTTAGTGAGAGCACCTTCTATCGCTGTTTTGTTACCTTCGGAAAGCTTTTCACCAAACTCACTTAACTGCTTATCTGTTTGGAAAATCAACGAATCGGCCTGGTTGATTTTTTCAACTTTGTCTTTGGCTTCCTTATCGGCATCGGCGTTGGCCTCTGCTTCCTGCTTCATTTTTTCTATTTCCTCATCGGTCAAGCCTGAAGACGCTTCAATTCTGATCTTCTGCTCCTTGCCAGTGCCTTTATCTTTAGCTGAGACATTCAAGATGCCATTAGCATCAATATCAAAAGTCACTTCAATTTGAGGCACACCCCTTGGTGCTGGCGGTATACCATCCAGATGAAATCTTCCGATTGACTTGTTGTCTTTCGCCATTGGTCGTTCTCCCTGCAATACATGTATTTCAACGGAAGGCTGACTGTCAGCAGCTGTAGAAAAAGTCTCGGATTTCTTACTTGGAATCGTAGTATTGGCTTCGATCAGCTTCGTAGATACGCCTCCAAGTGTTTCAATACCTAGTGAAAGCGGCGTAACATCCAACAGTAGAACATCCTTAACCTCTCCTGTCAGTACTCCTCCCTGAATGGAAGCACCTATAGCAACTACCTCATCCGGGTTTACACCTTTAGATGGTTTTTTACCAAAAAACTTCTCTACTTCTTCCTGGATTTTGGGAATACGTGTAGATCCTCCAACCAGGATAACTTCGTCAATATCACTTACACTCATGCTAGCATCTTGCAATGCTTGCTTCACCGGATCCATGCTCCGCTTAACTAATGAGTCTGCTAACTGCTCAAACTTCGCTCGGCTGAGTGACCTCACTAAGTGCTTTGGCACACCATCAACTGGCATGATATAAGGCAAGTTGATTTCGGTGCTACTAGAGCTAGAAAGTTCAATCTTTGCTTTCTCAGCAGCTTCCTTTAATCGCTGAAGCGCCATCGGGTCTTTTCTCAGGTCTATGCCCTCGTCATTCTTGAATTCGTCAGCCAACCATTGAATGATAACCGCGTCAAAGTCATCACCACCTAAGTGTACATCTCCGTTGGTAGATTTCACTTCGAAAACACCATCTCCTAACTCAAGTATTGAGATATCAAATGTTCCGCCGCCTAGATCGTACACTGCAATTTTCATGTCTTGATTTTTCTTATCAAGACCATATGCCAGAGCAGCCGCAGTTGGCTCATTGATGATCCGCTTTACATCTAGCCCCGCAATCTGACCAGCCTCCTTAGTCGCTTGGCGTTCGGCATCATTGAAGTATGCTGGTACAGTTACTACTGCTTCTTTTACTTCTTGACCAAGGAAATCCTCAGCAGTTGACTTCATTTTCTGAAGGATCATCGCTGAAATCTCCTGCGGCGTATAATTTCGATCTCCGATTTTTACCCGTACCACGTCATTATTACCTGACTCTAGCGAGTAAGAAACGTTTTTAATCTCGTTGTTTACCTCCGAGTGCTTCTTGCCCATGAATCGCTTCACAGAGCTAATTGTATTCTGGGGGTTGGTGATCGCCTGACGTTTCGCAGGATCTCCTACCTTACGCTCCCCCTTCCCATTGTCCAAAAAAGCCACAATCGACGGGGTAGTCCTGCGTCCCTCGCTATTTTGAATCACGACAGGCTCGTTCCCTTCCATTACAGCCACACATGAATTAGTTGTACCTAAGTCTATGCCTATAATTTTTCCCATTATACTATATGTTAAAATTTTAAATGCGTATTCACTCTCTTTCCATTATCAATGGTTGTGCCAAATGGTGAAGAGTGACACATTGTCAGAGAGATGTCAGGAATAGGAAAACTTAAAATTTGGTTGGTAATTCCATAATTTTGCGCTTCGAATTTATCCCAATGACACTAGAGCAGGAAATTTCTAAAAGAAAGACATTTGGCATCATCGCTCACCCGGATGCTGGTAAAACCACACTGACTGAAAAGCTGCTGCTTTTCGGGGGAGCTATACAAACTGCCGGCGCTGTCAAGTCTAATAAGATTGACATGAATACCCGGTCCGATTGGATGGATATCGAAAAGCAGCGTGGCATCTCAGTGGCAACTTCGGTCATGGGGTTTGATTATAAAGATCTCAAAATCAATATTCTTGATACACCTGGTCACCAGGACTTTGCTGAAGATACTTATCGCACATTGACAGCCGTCGACAGTGTCATCATGGTGATAGATTGCGTCAAGGGAGTCGAGATACAGACTGAAAAGCTGATGGAGGTATGCCGGATGAGAAACACGCCTGTGCTATGTTTCATCAATAAATTAGACCGTGAAGGCCGGGATGCATTTGAACTGCTAGATGAGATCGAAGCAAAGCTTGGCCTCAAAGTAAGGCCATTGAGCTGGCCTATTGGTATGGGGAAGTCACTCCGAGGGGTGTACAACATCTTCGAAAAAAACCTCAACCTCTACGAGCCCAGCAAAACCAAGAAAGTAGAAGATGTAATCAAAATTACAGATATCAATGATCCTCGACTAGAAGAGTATATTTCAAGTTCTGCTGCGAAAACGCTTCGTGAAGAATTGGAACTGGTTGATGGCGTTTATGACCCTTTAGACCCTGAAAAATATCTGTCAGGAGAAGTGGCTCCAGTATTTTTTGGAAGTGCGGTCAATAATTTCGGTGTACGGGAGCTTCTGGATTGCTTCATTCAAATTGCTCCTACACCAAAACCAAGGGCTACTGAGGAACGAGAGATTGCACCTCAAGAAAATAAATTTTCAGGATTCATTTTTAAGATACATGCCAATATGGATCCTCGTCACCGGAACCGGCTGGCTTTTGTCAGAGTCTGTTCAGGGAAGTTTGAGCGAGGCAACAACTACTTTCACGTAAGACAAGATAAAAAATTTCGATTTTCAAATGCCACAGCCTTCATGGCACAGCAGAAAGAAACCATAGATGAAGCTTTTCCCGGGGATATAGTAGGCCTATATGATACTGGAAACCTGAAAATAGGTGACACGCTGACAGAAGGTGAGAAAGGCACCTTCAAGGGCATCCCAAGCTTCTCCCCAGAGCTATTCAAAGAGGTAATCAATCTTGATGCCATGAAGTCAAAACAGCTTGAAAAGGGCCTTCTCCAACTAATGGACGAAGGAGTAGCTCAACTCTTCACCTACGAAATGGGAGCCAGAAAAGTGGTGGGAACAGTCGGAGCACTCCAGTTTGAGGTCTTGCAATATCGGTTACTCAATGAGTACGGCGCCAAGGTGCAGTTTGCGCCAGTCAATATATATAAAGCTTGCTGGATAAGCAGTGGTGAGCAGGGTCAGTTGGATGCTTTTATCAAGGACAAGTATCGCTATATCTCCAAGGACAAAGAAGGAAAAGCGGTTTTCATGGCTGAATCCAAGGCCTGGTTACAAATGGTTCAGGACAATTTTCCAGAGGTAGAATTTCACTTTATCAGTGAGTTCTGATATGCTTTACCTATCTACATAGTTTGAACAAAGGTCATTATTAAGTGTCTAACCATCCTAAGGTCATTTTCGAAGACAATCATCTTTTGATTGTCGACAAACCTGCTGGCTTCTTGGTTCAGGGAGACCGTACAGGAGATCAAACTATTACGGACTGGGGGCAAGCTTACATCAAGGACAAGTATAACAAACCAGGAGCAGTATTTCTTCATCCTGCTCACAGACTGGACCGTCCAGTTAGCGGACTGGTCATCTTAGCTA
>JAHCMJ010000157.1 GCA_019192485.1 Cyclobacteriaceae bacterium HetDA_MAG_MS6
TAAGTCATTGCCAGTTTTTATCAAAGGGATGTTGGTAACGCAGCATCCCTTTTTTTATGCCCTGTATCAGTGCTGATCGTACCGCCTTAACTGGCTGACCCTTCTTGTAAATTGTGTCATTCCATTACAGTTCGTTACCACGGCTGCCGTAGCAGGTGGGGAGCGGGGCGCGTAGCCTAAGTCATTGCCAGTTTTTATGACCAGTAAAGGTTTTTATCGTACTGCCTTAACTGATGGAAACAACATACTTGAGCAAAAGACATATTTCTACAGAAAACCACCTGTAAAAGAAATTTGAATACTGTAAACTTGCAGCACCTGAAATCGTTTACCGAGAACAAAAGGGATATATGACATTTTTGTTTCCTGGTGTGTTGTGGGCTCTTGTAGTGCTGGCTATCCCTATCCTCATTCATCTTTTTACCTTTAGGAAGGTTAAGAAAATTCACTTCTCGACTATTTCATTTATAGACTTGGTAAAAGACGAGACCGAGTCAAAAAATAAGTTGAAGCATCTGCTGATCCTGCTTAGCAGGTTACTGTTTCTTACTTTTTTGATTTTGGCATTTGCACAACCTTCCTTGAAAACCCGTAGCACGGGATTAAAGTCCGAGAGTTCGATTTTTTACCTGGACAACAGCCTTAGCCTCTCCCAAACCAACGAAGAAGGCACTTCAATACTCAATGAGGGTGTTTCTTTAATCGAAGTTTTCCTTAAAGAATCATCGCTGGATAGCAGGTTTGGCCTATTGACAAATGATTTTGCTCCGTTCTCAAATCAGGTCAGATCAAAAAATGAAATAAGTGATTTTCTGACAGAGCTTGATTATAGCGGTAGAACAAGAACGCTGGAGTCAGTTTTTGAACGACTAGATAATGCTGTAAGTAGCCCGAAGCAGCGCGTGATCATCTCAGATTTTCAGAAGTCAACCACGGGTCTCTTGGAAAGTATTCAAATTGATTCTGCTGTACAGGTCAGCCTGCTCCAGATTTCGTTCGCAAGTCAATTAAGTAATATATATGTAGATACAGCTTACCTAAGCAAGCCTTTTTTACTTGTTGATGAATCAAACGAACTAAAGGTAATTTTCAGGAATACGGGCGAAATCAAAAAAGAAAACATTCTAGTGAAGTTGACAGCTGGAGGCAAGCTGATTTCGAGTGTCAGTTTGACGATGCTGGCTTTCGAATCCAAGGAGGTGTCGTTTCTATTAAATACAACCTCCTTACCCATGAATGAATTGGTGATTTCGTTCGAAGACTTTCCTGTAACATTTGACAATGAGTATCGGGTAGCTTTGAACCTGAATCCTAGACCGAAGATCAGTGTGATTAATGATAATCTTGAAAGCCAATATTTAGGCGCTGTCTATCAAAATCAAGATCTTTTTGATTTGACCATTTATCATTCAGGGAATGTAGACTACACAAAAGTTTTTAAGGCTGATCTGATTGTTTTAAATGGTTTTGATTTGATACCTGACTGGTTTACATCTCAGTTTCAAACTTCTGAAGCTGATGTCGTGCTGGTTCCTTCAGGTAATGCCAACCTGACTTCTTATCGTACTGTTTTGCCAGGCTTACGATTGAGTACGGACTCTGCTATGGGACCGATCAGTATTTACGACATCAACAACCCATTCTTCAATGGACTTTTTGATTCGGATTTGGATCGAGTCTCTTTCCCCAAGGCAAAGAAGTTGTTCAGCTTACCTTCCACTCATGAAATCCTATTAGGAGACCAGTATGGGAGACCTTATCTATCGAGGCGAAAAGGTGATCGTAACACCTATGCTTTCGCTAGTCCATTAGAATCGAACTTTACCAGTATGCAGGAGCATGCGATTTTTTTACCGTTGATGTACAGGATTGCTCAACAGAGTGCGGCTATTGACAGAGCCATAGCCTTTAGTATTGATGAACGATTCATCAGTATTCCGTCAAGAGAGCTGAGCAACAATACTTATTTTCAACTCAAAGGCGAGGATCAGGAGTTTATCCCTAATGTTTTTGTCTCCAAAAATCTTATCAATATAGAGCTACCACCTTCTTCATTAACGCCTGGGTTTTACTTTCTGGTAGACGGTACGGGGGATACCTTGAGTACTCTAGCGCTGAATTCTTCAAAGAAAGAGTCCGATATGCGAGTTTACAGTCAAGAAGAGCTTGAAAATGCCTTTTCTTCCTATGAAAATATATCTGTTTTGGATTACTCCTCCGCAGAAGAATTACAGTTGATACTTAACGATAGTAGTCAGTCCAGTCAGATATGGAAATATGCCTTAATTTTGGCACTGATGTTTCTTCTGACAGAAATTCTTCTCGTTCGCTTTTTTAGATGAAATTACTCTTAAAGAACGCCTACATATTAGATCTGGCCTCATCTCACCATAAGTCTAAAGTTGATTTGTTATTGGAAGCAGGTGAGATAGCAAAGATCGAAAAATCCTTGTCTACGAAAGGAGCTAGGGAAATTGATTTGAAAGGAAGACTCCTGACCCCAGGCTGGTGTGATCTAAACGCTCACTTTGCTGATCCCGGTTTTGAACATAAGGAAGATTTATCGAGTGGTTCACAGTTGGCTGCTGCTAGCGGATTTACAGATGTGTGCGTGCTGCCCAATACCGATCCTGTGCTAGACTCCAAGAGCGACTTGGAGTATGTAATGTCTAAGACGGCCCAGTATCCAGTGAATATTCATCCGATAGCTGCTGTAAGTGCAGCTGCCTCGGGTGAGGCTCTATCAGAAATGCTAGACTTACATACTGCCGGAGCTGTAGCTTTTTCTGACGGGATTAATCCGCTACGGGATACCGAACTAGTACTGAAGAGTCTGCAATATCTTCAAACATTTGGCGGACTTTTAATTGATCGTCCGAAAGATGTTTTTCTCAGTGACTTTGGGCAAATGCATGAAGGGAAGAGAAGCACTACTTTGGGGCTGAAGGGAATACCTGCCATTGCTGAAGAGGTTATTATCGAAAGAGACCTTCAACTGCTAAGGTATGCTGGCGGTAGACTTCATTTTTCACTAATTTCCTCAGCTGCCTCTGTTGATCTAGTGGCCAAGGCCAAGAAAGAGGGATTAAATGTTACCTGTGATGTCGGGGTGAACTACTTGGTGTTTGATGATGAGAAGATTCCTGACTTTGATACCAATTTTAAAGTGGATCCACCCTATAGAGGAGAAAAGGACAGAAAGGCCTTGGTGAAAGGATTGAAATCCGGTGTTATAGATGCAATCGTTACAGCTCATTTACCCGAAGATTCGGAAATGAAAGATTTGGAATTTGATCTTGCTGCATTTGGAAGCACATCCATGCAAACTACATTTTCAGTATTAAAAAGTATTGAAAACGACCTTCCATTGGAGATTGCTATGGATAAGATGTCCTCTGGTCCTAGGAAAGTACTTGGATGGGACATCATCTCTATAGAAGTAGGTAATCCCGCCGTCTTCTCAATGTTCGACAACGATACGCCGTGGACCCTCAATCAATCTACCAACCTTTCCAAATCAAAAAATTCACCATTTTTCGGTCAAGAACTTATAGGGCGGGCTGTAGGGATTATAAATAGAGACAAAATTTTTCTTAATAATAACATACGCTAGGGCTATGATCAAGGTAAGTGCTAAGTATGCTCTGGCCTGTGGTATATTTTTGATCCTCCTATTTCAGGTGACTAGGTTTTTCGGAGCCAATCCGTTAATTGATTTAAGCCATTTGGTTTTTGATGCTATTCTCATTGCTATTTTTAGCGCCATTGCCTTGCGTGAGTTAAAAGTAGATCAAGGAGGTGTATTGCATTTTTGGCAGGGTATGACAGTGAGTTTTTTAATTTATCTTCCTGGTGCGATTGTCTTCTCTTTAGGCCTCATCTGTTACTTTCTTATTGATATTGACTTTATGGAATCCTACAAGGAGCAGGCCATGATTTTTTTAGAATCTAGTAAAGCGACTTATGTTGAACAGTTTGGCGAAGAAAAGTACATGGCAAGATTGGAAAGTGTCGAGGATATCAAGTTTTCGAATTTGTGGGTAAATGCCACGGTAAAAAAATTAATTGTTGGGTTGTTTGTTAGCCCAATGATCTCGGTAATTTTAAGAAGGAAACCAAACTAATTAGAGTATGGAAAACGAAGGAGTATCAATCAAGAGTCTGGCTGTTAAGTATGGACTGATCAACGGTCTTCTAGCTATCGCTTTTTTCCTTGTAATAGATTTTGCAGGATTGTCTACCAATCAAGGGATTAGTTGGTTAGGACTGATTATTACAGCTACTGTAGTCTTCTATGCCCACCGAGAGTTTAAAAGTTCGGGTGATGGCTATATGAATTTTGGGCAGGGACTAGGTCTGGGTACGTTGTTGAGCGCTATGTCATCATCTATTAGCTCTGTGTTTGTTTTTATCTATGTGAAGTATGTCAACGACAGCTACTTGGAAATACTCAAAGAGGCTCAGATTGCCAAACTGGAAGAAGACGGAATGAGTGATGAGCAGATCGAGCAAAGTGTCGGCTTTATAGATCTCTTTATATCGCCGATGGGGATGCTCATTATGGGAATAGTAGCAGGAGTATTTTTGGGGTTTTTAGTTTCTCTGGTAGTTTCTGCATTTACTAAAAATCAAAAACCTGAATTGCTTTAATATCTGTGGAATCAACCTCTATTGCAGTCTCCATAGTCATACCTGTTTACAACGAGGATGAATCGCTACCAGAACTTTATACTTGGATAGACAAAGTTTTGAAAGAGTGGGGCAAGTCCGGTGAGATCATCTTTATTGATGATGGATGTACGGATGATTCTTGGTCTATTATAGCTGACCTTAGTGCTAGAGACTCAAGAGTGATTGGCATTCGGTTCAACCGCAACTATGGTAAATCAGCTGCTTTGCAAGTGGGTTTCCAACAAGCTAAAGGCGATATTGTCATTACTATGGACGCAGACCTGCAGGATAGCCCCGAAGAAATACCTGCGCTTTACAATCTCATTAAAGAGGAAGGTTTTCATCTCGTATCCGGGTGGAAGAAGAAGAGACATGATCCATTAGAAAAACGCCTTCCTTCAAAGTTTTTTAATTACGTCACGAGTGTAGTTTCAGGCATTAAGCTGCATGATTTCAACTGTGGCCTAAAAGCTTACCAAAATAGGGTGGTCAAGAGCGTAGAAGTTTATGGAGAACGTCATAGATACATTCCATTACTGGCTAAATGGAGTGGCTTTAAGAATATTGGAGAAAAGGAAGTGGAGCATCATGCCCGGAAATATGGCAGGACTAAGTTTGGGTTTGAGCGTTACGTTACAGGGTTTCTGGACCTACTTTCGGTAACTTTTGTAACGCGTTTCCGCAAGCGCCCTATGCACCTTTTTGGGACACTAGGTATCTTGTCTTTTTTGACTGGCTTTATGATCACTCTATATTTGATAAGTGAGAAACTCTACAATCTTTATAACCTGCTGCCGGTTCGAGATGTAGTTGACCAACCATTGTTTTTTCTGGCCTTAGTAGCCTTGGTGATAGGTGTCCAACTCTTCCTGGCCGGTTTTATTGGGGAGATGTTAGTTCAAAGTAGTCCTAAGACCCATGAGTATTTAATTGCGGAAAATACACAGGAGGATGCCTGAGTTCTCTGTGATTGTCCCGGTATATAACCGACCGGTTGAAATTGACGAGCTGCTGACAAGTCTTAAGAATCAGTCATATTCAAACTTTGAGGTATTAATTATTGAGGATGGTTCTTCAGTACCTTGCGAGGATATCGTCAAGAAGCACGCTAAAGAATTAGATGTTAGATACTTCTTCAAAGAGAATTCGGGTCAGGGGTTTAGTCGGAATTTTGGCTTTGAAAGAGCCAAAGGAAACTACCTCATTGTATTTGATTCGGATTGTTTGATTCCCTCTCATTATTTTCAAACCATCTCAGAATATCTGGAAAAGCATAGATTGGATGCTTTTGGAGGACCTGATCGATCACATCAAAATTTCACCTCCGTACAGAAAGCTATTAGTTATTCTATGACTTCTTTTTTGACCACCGGAGGTATACGAGGAAAAAAAGATCATATTGGAGCTTTTCATCCTCGAAGTTTTAATATGGGCATATCCAAAGAGGTTTTTGCAAAGACGAAGGGTTACATTCTTCCCAAGAAAGGAGAGGACATTGAGTTCAGCATTCGGATCATAGAGAATGGTTTTAAAACCGGATTGATAGAGGAAGCCTACGTCTACCACAAAAGACGGACAAGTTTTAGGCAGTTTTTCAAGCAGCTACATTTCTTTGGCACTGCGAGGATCAATATTGGTAGATTCTACCCGCAAGAAGTGAAGTGGGTACATTGGTTTCCTTCCATATTTATGGTAGGACTGGTGACATCCGTATTACTATTGGCGATTTTGCCCTGGCTTGGGCAATTGGGTCTTGCAGTTTATGGTATTTACTTTTCTGTACTTTTTATTCATGCTTTACTTACTGAGAAAAGCTTAAAAGTGGCTTTGCTATCGGTCGTGGCTGCTTTCATTCAGTTGAACGCTTATGGCCTGGGGTTTATCCAGGAAGGCTTTGTTTATGTATTAAGGGATAAATAGCTATCACTCCTTTTCTGATTTCTGCTCAATGTTAATTTTCATATCCAGCTTGTTGAGTTTTTTGTTGAATGACTCAATGTCCTCGTCTATCATTTGGCTGAAGGCATCTTTGACCTGAGTCAATCTTGTATTTAGTACTTGGTAAACTTCGCCCTGCTGATTTGTAGGTTTAAAGTCTATACCACTGCCATTGATGTCACTGGCTACAGCACTCAATCTGCCATAGAGCTTCATTGGAGATCGGAATGCATCCTCTCTAGCGCCGGTAAGATGTATATCATAAAGTTTCGCAGCAACATCTCCAACAGTCTTTTGTATCCTCTTGGCTTCTTTCAAGTCACTTTTGCGTAGTGACGGTATTAATGTGTTCAATTCAGCGCTTAAGATTTCTACTTTATTGATCATTTCTACTACAGTATTGATAGCGTCTCTTAACTCCAGCGCAAGCGCTACTTGTTTTTCAATATCCGCAATCGTTCCCTCTGTATTCGGATCTTTTTTGACCGATAGTGGCTGTCGGTAAGTTTTGTCGCCTACAGATAATTCGATGGTATACACTCCAGGGACAACTTTTGGCCCTAGCTGTCCTTGCCACAAATCTAAGTCCCAGGTGACTAAGGGTCGCCAACCCTCTCCATTGAGCGCCACCCAAGGCCTGCCAGGTGGGATAGTGCGCAACTTCGGGTTAAATGTGGGCTCATATCTCAAATCCCACCAAATACGATTAACACCTGCGTCTGATGATCCCTCCAATGACCGAATAGTATTGTTCCTTTCATCAAGTACTTTGACTTTTATGCCCATCGTATCTTTTAGATTCTTTGGTAGGTAGTAGTTTATACTTGCACCATCGGGTGGGTTTTCGCCAGCATTGAAGCTGGGACCGTCTGTTTTGATGCTTTCGACATTGCTAAAGCGATATGCCGATCTGATTGTCATCAGAAAGGGCTCTGTGGATGTTGGATTGTATTGCCTCAGGGCACCAAGGTCGTCTAATATGTAGAACCCTCGTCCATACGTTGCCATCACAAGATCATCAAACTCCTCTTGTATGGTGAGCCAATAGATGGGAGCTGAGGGTAGGTTATTCTTCAAGCTAAACCAATCATCACCATCGTTGAAGGAAACATACAGTCCATTGTCAACTCCCAAATAGAGCAACCCTTGCCTTTTGGGGTCTTCAATAAGCACATGAGCAAAGCCATGAACGCTCTGGGGCATGTTTTCTGTGATCCTGACCCAGCTAATTCCATAATCCTCTGTTTTGTAGGCATAGGTGCCAAAATCACCCATCTGATGTAAGTCTACAGTCAGATATACAGTGCCTTTTTGATACTTTGAGGGGTGAATACTAGCGATGGTACCCCATGGCGGGAGGTTTTTAATATTGGAAGTCACATTGGCCCAGGTTTTTCCGGCATCTTTAGTGATTTGGACCTGACCGTCATTACTTCCGGTCCAGATCACGCCGGGCTCAATTGGAGATTCCTCAACTGCGAAAAGTGTAGCACCGTCAAAGGTCATCAAGTTGTCAATGGCCACGCCACCTGAGCTTTGTTGGTGAGTTTTATCGTTGAGCGTCAGGTCAGGGCTAATAATCTGCCAGCTCTGGCCACCATCATCGGATTGATGCACAAACTGGCTGCCAACATATACCCGATGGCGGGTATGCATTGAAAAGCTAAGTGGAAAATTCCAGTGCCATCTGTATTTAAGGTCGGCGGGGGCCCAGCCATAACCAGCCTCGGGCCATACTCGAACATCCCTGGCTTGACCAGTTTTGTGGTTGTATCTTTCCAAGCCACCATCGTAGCACCCTGACCAGACGATATCATTATCAAACGGGTCCGGTTTTGCAAAACCACTTTCGCATCCGCCGACACCATGCCAAAGTCCCACTGGTATGTAGCGCTGACGGCTATTGCTAGGTCCTCGATATGACCAACCATCCTGGCGGTTTCCATATACATAGTAGGGAATCTCATTGTCTACCGAGACGTGATACATTTGAGCGATAGGTAGTACGATGCGTTGAAATGTCTTGCCTCGATTGCTGGTCATGCTGAGGCATCCATCATGTGCTACCATCATCCTGGCAGGGTTTGCAGGATCGATCCACATGTCATGATTATCTCCACCACCCCGCGGCGGATTTTTAATCAATGTTTTGCCACCATCAATAGACTTAGAAAAACGCACACTTAGAAAATAAATCTCGTCCGGATTGTCTGGTGTTACAGCTATTCTTGTGTAATAGGGTGCTCTCTCATTAATGGTGTGATCTTGACTCATAAGTGTCCAGGAATCTCCATGGTCCTCAGACCTGTATAATTCAGGGCTATCAATCTCAAAAAGGGCATAAACCACATTAGGTTGTTCGTGACATAGGGCTACAGCTGTCTTCCCAACAGGCCTGTTTTTGCCACCTGGTAATCCCTTTTTGATCATCGGTGTCCAGGTCTCTCCACCATCGTTTGATTTATAAATACCTCCACCGGGACCACCACTATTAAGACCCCAGGTATTGATGTTGACAGACCACATTGCAGCATAGATGATATCAGGGTTGATGGGATCAATAGTAAGGTCAGACGCTCCTGTGTATTCATCTACAAAAAGTATTTTTTGCCAGGTATCACCACCGTCTGTAGTCTTATATATTCCTTTGTCTTGTTGAGGCCCATAAGTGTGACCCAAAGCCGCTACATAGACAGTTTCTGGATCATTTGGATGTACTACGATTCTGCCAATCCTACCTGTTTTTTCCAGTCCCATTGATTGCCAGCTCTTTCCTCCATCCATAGACTTGTAGACACCATCCCCCATTGCGTGAGCTGGACGTATTATGAATGTCTCTCCTGTTCCAATCCATACCTGATCAGGAGCTGAAGGTGCGATTGCTATCGCGCCTATGGACGAGGTAGTCAATGTATCGGTGATGGGGTTCCATGTAATACCGGCATCATCCGTTTTCCATAATCCTCCTGAAGCAGCACCTAAGTAGTTGGTCATAGGATCACCAGGTACACCAGCGACCGCGATTGCCCTATTGCCTTCCGGGCCGATAAACCGAAATTGAAGCTGAGAAAGGTCTTGTTGAATAGTGGAATTCTGAGCTCTACTATTAAATATTGAAAACAGGAGAACCAGGGTTCCAAGGGGTTTTGGGAACTGCATAGACATCATCTTTAATCCTACAAGATAAAGCTATTTGAATGGCCATTTTTCAATAAATAATATCGTTGGTCGATTGTTGATTCTAAGGCGCACTCTCGCTCATGGGTGGTCAAAGTGTAGGTAAAGGTTCAATGCAATCGTTTGATAAAAATTTTGAGCATAAAATTTAATATTGGTCAATGTAGACTTCCACCTCAAACAACTAATTTCGAGGTTGCAGTACAACTAGAAAGAAGAGAACATGAGTAAATACGGTAAGTGGTATCATCCCTATCAACCTGCGAAGGATTTTGACAAAAAAGTGGCTTATTTCAGTATGGAATTTGCTATTGATCAGGCGCTTAAAACCTACTCCGGCGGGCTTGGTTTCCTAGCGGGGTCGCATATGCGAAGCGGGTTTGAGCTCAAACAAAATATGATTGGTATCGGCATGCTTTGGAGGTATGGATATTATGATCAAACTCGCAAACCAGACAACTCCCTTGATGTACAGTTTATTGAGAAAAACTACAACTTTTTAGAAGATAGTGGACTAGAGGTTGAAGTAGGTATACTGGATAATCCACAGGTCAAAGTTCGAGCATATGTACTGAAACCAGAAGTGTTTGGATCTGTCCCACTATATTTTCTAACGACAGATGTCGATGGTAATGATCACCTGTCTAGAACCATCACTGACAACTTATACG
>JAHCMJ010000158.1 GCA_019192485.1 Cyclobacteriaceae bacterium HetDA_MAG_MS6
GCTTGAGGTGGTAGAGGCTACCGATGATCTCATCATAGGTGAGGTCGATCTCGTCCTCAGCGTCACGCTGCAGGCAGCGAAGTAACCTTGTGAGACATTTCAGGCCGCCATTCACCCTTTTCTCCATGGCATTTACCCTGGCGATATTGAGAAATGGCAAGTACATTCTACGCGTGCGCTTAGACAGGTTGTATTCACAGATCCCCCTGTCAATTTCACGAGTAGTTTCTCTATACAGCGAAGAGTCTACCCATACTGCAGGTAAGATACTTATTTCACAAGCCGGCTTCAAAGTCTTGATGTTTACTTTCCAGCGCTCGGAATAGTCTACATACTTGTAGAGCTGGGTGGCGGTAAGTGCCTCGACCATCTCCATGGCCAGAACCTCCACTTCTTTTGAGGGCTTTTTAGAGTATTGTCTTGAAATCACGATCAATTCTATATCACCATACAGCTGGATATGACAGTTGGTACTGATGGGTCCCTGATATCTAAAATCTACCTGGAGATCGGTTTCATTCAGTCGATTATTGATGATTTCTTGTGTGCGTCTGGCAGTGGAATAGTTCTTATACGTATATGCAGGATCGATTTCCTGCATAGACTCCAGGGCGTAACGGATAGCGTCGCCATATTCGTACCGGCTAAAACCCTCACTCAGAACCGGTTCGCGCAGTACCTCGTCGTATCGCCTTCCTTTTAGGTTTTCGAGGTATATACTATAATCTCTACTCATGTATCAGAGGTGGTGGGAGTAAATTAAGAGAATTTAATGAAAAAATAAACTTGGGAGTCCTATAGTACTGATTATAAGCTGGCTATTTCAGTCTTCAAAGGAAGATATTTTTTAGGGTTTTGCCTATAAACTTTTATCAAGCCATTAGTAAATCAATAAAAAAGACAATTGAATATTGGAATGATTATAATTTTAAAAGAAATGACTAAGTCCATGAATTGGGTGAAGGGATCAATTGCTCTTAGTCAGACTTCATCATCTTATTGCTATTATGGGATATTCTAAGGACATTCTAAATGAATATCAGCCCTTCTGGTGTTTCCGGAAAGTCAGCTGGGTAAGTGCTTTTTTAATCCTCTTGCTGGGTAGGAACGCCATTTTTACTTTGGTGATGTCTTTTGACGATACTTTTTCAGGATCTTCCTGACCTTTACCTGACACGTGCAGACTAAAGGAACCTAGCCCATCCAGTTTGACATTATACCCATCGGCCAGTAGCTCCGGGATGAGTGAAGAAAATGACTCCAATACACCAGCTATATCCGCTCTGGTAAAGGTAGATCTGGCGGCGATCTCTTTACTGACCATTTCCAAGTCAGCGAGAGTCCTACCTGTAAGGGCGGGGTAGTACTTAGGTAGAATTTTTCCTGCAATGCCTCCGGGGCGCTTGCTGACGGTTTTGTAATATATAGGCACGGGATACTAGTTATGTAAGCTTATTTTCATAAAAAGATACGTATCGTTTTAGATTTAGATACGTATTAAAATGAAAAAAGATACGTATCATTTTTTTAATGCATAACCAACTTCATATCAATGAATGCTTAATATCAAACCAATCGATGCTATCTTGTTGATAAAGGGAAAAATGAGGGTTTACTCCGAATTGTAAATCGAAGACAATTTTTCGATTAGCATCCGAATACATGAATTGGAAACAGAAAACACCTCTCTAAAAAAGATGTACAAGACCTTTGAGATGATCTTTATCTTTAAAAATTACAATAGGCTAGTTTATGAATAAACAAATCAAATGGACGCTTATCGCCATCGGATCGTTGACGATCCTGGCCACTATCTATGCGTACTTTACAGACAAAGAAGAGTTTAATCCCCTGATTGGTGCGGTAATTGGCTTGAGCTTGATCGTCCTGCCGCTTTTCGATAAAAACCATAATCACGAAAGCTAGAACCCCAGTTGAACTGAATATCCAAACTGTAGATAGCTTTTCATGGCAATTATTGCTCAAAACTTCTATGAATCAATCTTAAATGCATTCTGAAGGGACTATGAAGTGTATGGAGCTTTCCAAAAAGAGATTGTTTTACCACCTGGAAGATCAAGAAATATTACCGAGGTATATATAATATATTCCTTTTTGGTATATTTCTGAAGTATATATATTTGTGATATTATATTAGAATATAAATATTATGAAAACAGTATCTTTAAAAATAGATGATTCAGTTTTTGGTGAGACTGAAAAAATACTGGCTCATATAAAAAAACCTAGAAATAGATACATAAATGATGCTATAGCATTTTATAACAACGTTCAGCGTAAGCAGATTATCGGGAAAAAACTTAGGAAAGAATCTAACCTTGTAAAAGCAGATTCAATGTCTGCACTTAAAGATTTCGAAGAGATTGATTATGGCGATTAAGCAGTTTGAAATTTGGGTTGCTGACTTAAATCCACGGATTGGAACCGAGCCAGGAAAGACCAGGCCAGTCCTAGTAATACAAACCAATCTGCTCAACAAAATACCTCACCCCTCGACGATTATTTGTCCAATCACGACCAATGTCAGCAAGGATTCGGAGATATTAAGAGTTCATTTAAAAAAAGGCATGGCTGATTTACATCAAGCTTGTGATATAATGATTGATCAGATTCGCGCAATTGATAATAAACGCTTGACCAAAAAGATTGGAGTTTTGCCAGAGGAATTGGTGGAGCTAGTAAGAGAAAATATTCAAATAGTACTTGATCTCGAATAAAGCATCCAACCATCAAGGTTATAAAACCTATGTGTCCGTAGTGTATCTATATGTTGGTTTGGCCGATTCAGAATAACAACAATATTCAGTTTACAGCTATTTTGAATTACTCAAACCTACTATGCCGGGATTTCTATAAATTTCTTTGCTAGATTAATACTCAAAAAGTGCATTGAAATTTAAACTTCGAACATTACTGCTCATATCTCTATTTGGCGTGAGCGCCGTATTTTCAATCCTCATCTTTTCGGTGGTTCAGGGTAGCTTGGAAGACAACTTACTCAAGCGCACGAAGGACCAGCTCAATTCCATTAATATCCTAAAGAAACGATTGGTGGAACAGGTACTATACGATCGTCAAAACGAAATAGCCAATATCTTAGAGTACCAGCAGTCCAGGAAGTCGAACGAAGCTGATCTGGTCGATGCGCTTAGTTCGATACCCGATGTCCAAATGATCGGACTTATCAGTTGCAGAGACTGTGGTGTCGGTTTTTCTGCAAAAACGATTAGTGATTCATCTTTCTACAATTATAGATTCAGGTTTGATTCGATAACCGTCAACGTATACCTTGATTATTTTTCTCTTAGTGATATTCTGAAGGAGAGAACAGGCTTGGGCACTACGGGAGAGTCATACCTGGTAGGACCAGATTTTACAATGCTCACCGAGTCCATTTTTTTTCCGGACAGCTTGCCACAGTTAATAGATTGTCGGACGCAGGGGGCTTTAGAGGCGTTTGATGGTTTAGAAGGTATCAAGATCTACCCGGATTATCGAGGAGTGCCTATCATTGGTGTCTATCGTTTAGTGAGTTTCTATGGTTTGGAAATGGCAATACTGACGGAGATAGACCTAAAAGAGGCTATGGATCCTATTCAGCAAGTAAGGAGTAAGATGATCATTTTGCTGGTCTGTATTCTGGTACTATCACTATTAGGATCTGCCGCAGCCGCAGACTTGCTGGTGCGGCCTGCGCAGCAGCTTAAAAGCAAAATAGACCAGCTAACAACTGGAGAGCTTCCTGAAATCACCGCCAGGTACGACTTCATTGAGGAGTTTGCGGCCATTATGACTTCGCTCAATAGGTTGATCCGTGCGCTGAAGTCAGCAGTCGCTTTTGCAAACCATATAGGGAAAGGTCAAATGAGCGCGTCTTACGAAATGCTTGGGGAAAAAGATGAATTGGGGCAGGCTATTTTGTCTATGCGGGATCAACTGGTGATTTTGGACCGGCAAAAAAGACTACTTGAAAGACAGTCCAAGAAATCTTTGATCGAAGGACAAGAAAATGAACGGGAAAGGATAGCTCGGGATTTGCATGATGGCCTGGGTGCCATGCTGACTACCATGAAACTAAAGGTCAGTCAAGGTATGGATGAACCACTCAAGTCAGAATTTGCAGCATTGCTAAACGAGGCTATACAGGAAGCTCGAAACATTTCAAGAAATCTCATGCCTTCTGTTCTGATGGATTATGGTATGTACGAAGCGCTAGCACAACTATGTCATGCCACGCAAAATAATACTGGAATAACTGTTAAGTTTACTTACGACAAAAGCACAGAAAGCACTAAACTTGATAGGGTTCAGCAGGTCTATGTTTTTAGGATTATCCAGGAGTTGATTAATAATGCGATCAAACACTCTGGATGTACCATGATCAATATTTCAGTCACAGAGTTTGACGATCAGATCAACTTATATCTAAAGGATAATGGTAAGGGTTTTGATGTGAAAAACCTATCTCATTCTGCGGGAATAGGTTTTAAAAATATCAACGAAAGAACGGAATTGCTCAATGGTAAAATTTTCATTGAATCCGGGGATCAGGGGACAAAAGTAGAAATTGATATCCCACTAGAATGAAGAAGATTAAGGTCATCGTAGTAGACGATCATAAGATGTTTCGCCTTGGAATGGAATCATTGCTCAAAACCAATATTGATTTTGAAGTGATACCAGGAGTGAGTTCTGGAAGAGAACTTGACGAAGTACTGGCCAATAATGAAATCAATGTAGTGTTGTTGGATATCTCCTTGGCCACAGAGTCAGGTCTTGAGTTGCTGGACAAGCTGACTCATAAGTACCCGATTTTGAACTTTATTATGCTCACCATGCATGAAGAGATTCAGTATGTAAAAGAAAGCATGCAAAAAGGAGCCAAAGGTTACCTACTTAAAGAAAGTGGAGAGCAGGAGCTGTTTGAAGCCATTTATGATGTGAGTCGGGGAAAAAAGTATTTCAAAAACAAAGTGTCCGATCTATTGATTGAGGATATGACCAAGCCGGCAGAGGAGCGTGTGCTCACCGATCGGGAGAAAACCATAGTGCGCATGGTCGCCGATGGCAAGATCACGAAAGAGATAGCAGATAAGTTGTCCATTAGCGTGCGTACGGTCGAGACTCACAGAGGTAAAATAATGAAGAAGTTGGGCGTATCGAACGCGTCTGAGATGATCAGAACAGCGCTTGACAAAAACCTGATCTAGCATACGTATTTCCCACATTCCGATACGTATTTTATACCGTTTAATATACCGATTTTACACTCGTCCACGGGAGAATCTGTTTCGTTTATTTGTATAAGTCCATTAAATAAATAACGAAACACAATTAGCCATGAAAAAGTCTCTATTAATAACAATATTCGCCCTTGCCGTGGTTTTCTCTGGGTTTGCTCAAAATGACCTGAAGGGTCCAGCGTATAAAAATGCAAAAGCTTCAGAAAAGTTTGAAGGAAATACAAGTGTCTTAATGAAAGTGAATCCAAGACAATTTCAGGGCCCTGCCTACAAGAACTTGAAGAAGAGTAATTATGAAATTGAAATCATTGATTCTAAAAAGACTATTGACCTTCAAGATGATTTAATAGTGTCCACGAAAAACAATATCTACGTTTCAGATAAAGGTGTTGAAAAGATCATTTTCAAAAGAGTAAGAACCGCCGACATGAAGGGTAAAAATGCTAAAGGCCTGAAAGGTCCAGCATACAAGAATTATAAACCCGGTCAATAGTCTCAGCGTTAACGGGTATCATCCGGTATCAACCCTTTCTCTAAGAAAAAGATTTAAACGATACAAGTGAGACCTGATGTTTTAAATACAGGTCTCTTTGTTATCTACGTAGTAGATCAAGAATCAGACATTCTTCGAGCTATATAGCTAAACCTCAAAGTGTCCTGTGCGACGGGTACTATTACTTCAATGGTTCGCATACTCTTTAGCAAAGGGATCTGAACTTTGCCATTGATAAAAGAATAAGCAGGCATGTGGGTTTTGCGCAGCATCATCTCGCTGATGTATATTCTTTGATCATTTAAGGAGAGCAGTCGATAGTCGGAGTTGGCGCTTTCAGCTTCTCTTCGAAGTGCGGCCTGATCATGTTGTTCCCATCGCTCACGTCGTTCATAGTCAGACTCGTTGCTATTACTTGAAAGTTCCTCGGCAGCTTCCAATGTTACTTCTGTCAGATGCCAGATAGCCTGGTTGGATTGTTTGGCGTCTTCCCTGGCTATACTTTGCTCCAAGCTAATCAGTTTTGTTTCTGGGTTAATAGACCTTATGAAGTGCGGAGGGCCATTAGATGAAGACTTGATTTCGGCATAGATCTGTTCCGGATTCATCAAGATAGTGTCCTCGGATTGATTTTCTATCTCGATGTCAAAGATCAATGCTCGATCTATGTTACGTTCGTAAGATAGCTTGACTTTGGTTGTTCCTTTCGTTTTTTCAATGTAGGACCTTCCATGTAGATAATAGGCATTGTCTTGTGACTGCAGGGTGAAGATTGGGTAAGGTGTTGCGCAAGACATCATCAAAACAATAGGAGCTAAAAAAGAATATTTCATGGTGGACGAGTGGATTTTTTGAGATGAATACCTAAAGTCAGTTCGCAACGAAAATTGTGCCAGAATCTTGACTTTATTCTTTGGTATAAAATTTTTTGATCCTTCCCTGGTGTTGAAAAGAATGACAAAATCTATCAGGTGTTCGAGATTATCCGGTTGTAATGGTAATTTCGCATGACCACCCCACATGACTTGATTTTGAAAAGGTGATATGATCACATTCCTTTTTTTCCTTCCGTTTCTTTTGGGGTTCGTTGTCATTGGTGTCTACGGCGAGCGCAAGATTGCGGCTTTTATCCAAAATCGACTTGGACCGATGGAGGTAGGGCCAAAAGGGATTTTGCAGACTATTGCAGATTTGCTAAAGATGTTGCAAAAAGAAGATATTCTACCAAAAGCGGCAGATGGGAAGCTCTTCCTAGCTGCGCCGCTAGTGATTTTTGCTGCGGTATTTGCTGGCTATGCGGTCCTGCCACTGACTGAGGGCGTGGCGGGTGCAGGAGTGGCTGCAGGATTGTTTTTTCTACTAGCAATAGTATCGCTAGACGTCCTTGGCATACTGATGGCTGGCTGGGGCTCCAATAATAAGTTCGCGCTTTTTGGTGCTATGCGTTCAGTAGCTCAGATCATATCCTATGAAGTTCCCCTAGGGCTTAGTATACTTGGAGTGGTGATGATCTCCCAGACCTTGGATTTGCAGGAGATGACGATCAATCAAGGCATTCTTACGGCGCAACCTATTTATTTGTTTGGAATCAAATCTCTAGGCTTAGAGGTTGGCCATATAGGAGGTTTCCTAAGCTGGAATGTTGTTCAAAGTCCTATTTTGATTGTCTCCTTTGTTATATTTTTTATAGCTGGTTTAGCTGAAGCTAACCGAACTCCATTCGATCTGCCAGAGTCAGAATCTGAGCTGATTGGAGGCTATCACACAGAGTATTCTGGTTTTCGCTGGGGGCTATTTATGCTGGCTGAGTACGGCATGATGCTACTCATCTCATTTCTCGGCGCTATCCTGTTTTTTGGTGGTTGGAATACGCCGCTGCCCAATATAGGGACTTTGGCATTGGCTGACTGGACAACAGGTCTTTGGTGGGGAGGATTTTGGTTGATCGGTAAAGCAATGGTCCTCATCTTCGTAATGATGTGGGTCAGATGGACCTATCCTAGATTGCGAGTAGATCAGCTTATGGATCTGTCCTGGAAATATCTGACACCTATTGCTGTGATTGTACTATTTATATGCGGAGTGTGGAGGCTCTGGATGATATGAGTACGTATGCCAGGAATATAGGACAAGCCATAAAGACGCTTTCCGAGGGGTTGAAACTGACCTTCAAGTATCTGCTGCAAGCTCGGAAGTCCCGAGAACCGATTGGGGTAGAGGATCCGAATTATTTCAAAAAAGAAGAAGGTACTGTGACGCTGCAATATCCCTACGAGGCTATCCCAGTGCCAGATACTGGTCGCTACAGGCTACACAATGAAATAGATGACTGCATCGTCTGTGATAAATGTGCGAAAGTTTGCCCTGTAGATTGCATTGATATAGAGCCCATCAAGTCTGCTGAGGAGATCGGGAAAACTTCAGACGGTACCCCCAAACGGCTTTATGCGGCAAAGTTTGATATTGACATGGCTAAGTGCTGTTTTTGTGGACTATGCACTACGGTATGTCCTACGGAATGTCTGACTATGACCAAGGTTTATGATTTCAGCGAGTACGATGTAAGAGATCATAATTATGTCTTTGCGGAAATGACTCCTTTGGAGATACTTACCAAGCAAAAGGCTTATGAAGAACACCAGGCTAAAAAGGAAGCCGAAAAAGCAAAGACTTCATCGGTATCAAAGCCTGTAACGAGGCCAGAAGCGAAAGTGACGGAAACAACAGCTCCATCCGAAGCAACTCCCGTCAAACCCAAGTTTAGGCCAAAGCCTATGACGAAAAAGCCCACTGTTTCTGATGAGCAACAGAAAACAGGGGAGGGTGCAGAGAAGCCAGTTAAGGCAGAAGAAACGGAATCAACTTCGCCAGCCAAACCAAAACCGAAGTTTAGACCCAAGCCGACCATCAAGCAAGCTTCTACTTCCGATGAAAAAAAGGAATCGAATGAGATTCCGAAGCCTAAACCCGTGTTTAAGCCAAAACCTATGATCAAACGAAAGCCAAAAGACGAATGACTCCAATAGATGTGGCATTTTTCTTCTTTTTGATCGTGACTGGGCTGGCAGGTATTGGTATTCTGCTGACTAGGAATGTTATTCATGCTGCGATGCTTTTGGTGATCGTATTGCTTGGTGTAGCGGGCCTTTATGTGTTGTTTCGTGCAGAGTTTGCCGCTGTGGTGCAGGTGCTGATTTACGCGGGAGGTATCGTAGTATTGATCGCTTTTGGTGTGATGTTGACTAATAGGCCCGAGAATGGCAAATTGATGACAGGTAACCATTTAGTTTTGCCGGCGCTACTCGTTAGTTCGGGCCTTTTCTACTATCTGGTACAGGGAATCCAATTGTTAGACCCAATAGCAACGCAGCAAGTTGCTAAGCTACCTGAAGATCAGGTGGAGTACATCGGAGCAGCATTCATGACCGACTATATTGTAGCTTTCGAATTGATCGCCTTCATATTGCTAGTGGTGTTGGTTGGGGCGGCTTACCTGGCAAAGCATCATTCCCGATTATGATAGACTTTGCTACATACGGTATGTATCTCGCTGCCATGCTTTTTTGCCTGGGGCTGGCCATCATGATTGTCAAGCGAAACATGATTTTTGTTTTGATAGGGGTGGAATTGATATTGAATGCGGCTAACCTTAATATGGTGATTTTCTCAAGAAACGATCCAAATCTCGGAGGACAGATCTTTACCATTTTTAGCATTGTCATTGCCGCTGCGGAGGTGACCGTAGCACTGGCAATTGCATTGAATGTATACAAATACTACAAAACCTCCGATTTGGACGAGGTAAATGAGCTGAAGCATTAGATGAGCATAGAACTGTTGATGATATTGGCCGTTTCACTTCCTTTTATTGGGGGATTGATCGCCTATGTTCTACGGGGTCAAGCTAAAAGAGCATCGATTGTGGCCACCATCGGGGTGGCATCCAGTTTCCTATTCGCAATATTGATCATTCCAATTGTGACCTTACAACCTGTTGCAATAAGGTTCGAATGGCTCAGTGACTTTCAGGTGGGGTGGTATGTTGACAGACTCAGTGCTGCACTTTTAGCCTTGGTTGGTTTTATTTCAATGCTAGTGCATTTGTTTTCCTCCTCATATCTACAGCGTGATCCAGGAATTGGGAGGTATTACTTCAAGCTCGGTTTCTTTACAAGTTCCATGTTGGGGCTGCTCATAGCCGATCACTTGCTATTGCTTTTTGTTTTTTGGGAGTTAGTAGGGTTTTCTTCCTACCTATTGATCGGATTCTGGTATCAGGAGATCAAGAATGCTCGAGGTTCCAGAATAGCTTTCATGACCAACAGAGTAGCAGATGCCGGATTTTTGATGGGAATACTGATTTGGCTTTCATATACCGGAAACGGCTTTATGTCCGAAATGGAGCCATTACTTCAGGGTTCACTTTGGTTGTCATTAGCAGGTCTGGGGCTACTAGTCGGTGCATTAGGGAAGTCAGCGCAGTTCCCATTTTTTACATGGCTGCCTCATGCTATGGCCGGGCCTACTCCGGCATCAGCGTTGATCCATGCCGCTACAATGGTCGCAGCTGGCGTTTACCTGCTGGCTCGAGTACATATGATTTTCACTCCTGAAGTATTGAGTTTAACAGCTATCGCAGGAGCCGTAACCGCTTTCA
>JAHCMJ010000159.1 GCA_019192485.1 Cyclobacteriaceae bacterium HetDA_MAG_MS6
AAGCGGAAGCCGATTGTGACGGCGATGGAATTCCAAACTACCTGGATGAGGCGCAGTACTCATGCGGTGATTTGCCAACCACAACAGTTCTGACACCAAATGGAGACCGAATGAATGACCAACTCATGATCCTTGGACTAGAAGAGTATGATCAGAATGAGATCATTATCTACAATCGTTGGGGGAACAAAGTTTGGGAGATCAAGGGCTATGAAAATGATGAAAACTCAAATCGGAATTTCCGAGGAGAATCTAATATACAATCCAACTCCAAAGGCCTTCCTGACGGTACTTACTTCTTCGTCTTCAGATTGGTCAAAGACGGAAGAGAGAAAGTAGAGAGAGGTTCAATAGAAATTAGAAGATAATACAGCTATGAAAAGAATTTTAATCAAAATCGCATTTTTAGGCTTGCTGTTAGCTGGATTGTCGGCTAAAGCTCAGCAAGAATTCATGATCACCCAGTACATGTATAATGGACTGGCGATGAATCCTGCATATGCAGGGATTCACGAGGGCATCAGTCTGAGTTTTCTTACCCGCCACCAGTGGGTGGGTATCGAAGGAGCTCCGACTACTCAACTCGTTAGCATTCACAGCCCACTCAACTATCGACCAGTATCGCTTGGAGCTGTACTGTACAGGGACCAATTAGGCGTGAAAAAGGAACATACCGGCTACTTCAGCTATGCTTATCGGATTCGAATCAAAGATGACATTAAGCTTTCTTTTGGATTGCAAGCCAATTTTCATCAGATCAATCAGAATTTTATTTTAGGAGCAGCGGATGATCCTAATGACCCATTACTGCAAAGTGACAATTCGATGAAATTCAATGCAGGATCTGGATTACTACTACATTCCAATAGGTTCTATGTTGGTTTTTCAGTTCCTCAAATGCTCAAGACTAAGTTTGGTTCGCAAGAACTTAACTCCAGTAGTCGATTAGTAAGGCACTACTACTTGACGGCGGGAGTGGTCTTTGGTATCAGCGAAACCTTGATGTTGAAACCAAACATACTGGTAAAAGCCGTAGAAAATGCTCCAATTCAGGCAGACCTCAACCTAAACGCCCTAATCAGTAACATTCTTTGGGTAGGGGTGAGTCACCGCTGGAAAGAGAGCTTTGACGGACTGGTAGCGTTGCAAATCAGTCCTAAACTACAACTAGGATATGCTTTTGACTTCACAAATAGCGACCTGAATAGTACCTCGCACGAGGTCATGCTCAACTACATTATCAATCTACCAAGTACCAAAATTTTGACCCCCAGATACTTTTAGCCATGAGAAATACTATAGTAAAAGACCTGATCAGATTGAGCCTCGTGCTCCTGTTGGTAATTGGTGGCGCCGGAAGTGGATTGCCAAGGAAATATGCTAGATATGTTGAAAAAGGAGATCGTCTTTATCACAATTTTATTTACATCAAGGCGATTGAGTTTTACAAAAAGGCGCTGGATTCTGACGAGGGAGAAGCGGATTACCCGACACTCAAAGTTGCGGACTGCTATCGTCTGATCAACGATCACGAGCAAGCCAATATCTGGTACGCTAGAGTAGAACACAGTGAGATTATGACTGACCAAGATCGAGCTCATTATGCTCAGGAGCTGCTCAAAACGGGGAACTATGCCAAGGCCCAGGTCATGGTCGAAAAGCTCAATTTAGATGATGCAGGATTAGAAAGGCTTTCTGAAATCCACAATACCGAGACGTTTTACCTCGATTCATTGGCTTATGCAGTAGAGGATGTCAATTTCAACTCGGCAGAGGCTGATTTTAGCCCGGCATTTTATAAGGAAGGGATCGTTTTTTCCTCTAATCGGAAAAGCTCTCGACTCTTTCAAAGTACCTATTTCTGGGATGAATCATACTTTCTAGACCTCTATTATAGTAATCAAAGTTCTGCGGAAGAGGCTAAACCAAAACCACTCTCAAAGAAAATCAATACTATTTTCCATGAAGGTCCAGCAGCCTTTTACGAAGATGGAAACAAAGTCATTTTCACCCGGAATAATTTTAATCTAGGGAAAAAGAGAACAAGTGTTGAGGGCGTCAACATGCTGAAACTATTTTATGCCGAAAGAAAGAGTGAAAACCACAATTGGTCCAAACCTGTTGAGTTACCTTTTAACAGTGATGAATACTCCGTAGGGCACCCTGCTTTGAGTGCAGACGGTAAGACTTTGTACTTCTCTTCGGACATGCCCGGTACGGTAGGTCAAGCCGATATTTTCAAATCAGAGCTCAAGGATGGGGAATGGACTAAACCCGAAAGCCTTGGAGATATTGTAAACACAGTAGCTGATGAACTTTTTCCATACATCCAGGACGATCATATCCTGTACTTTGCCTCTGCCGGACATCCTGGTATTGGAGGGCTTGATATCTACAAGGTAGACCTTAGGAGTCCAAACCCTTCCGTCGTCAACTTGGGATACCCAATCAATACAAAAGAGGACGATTTTGGTCTTATCGTCGATGAGAACGAGGGCTACTTTTCCAGCAATAGGAAAGGTGGCGTTGGCGGAGACGACATTTACAAGTTCAAGGTCCAGCACTTCAACGTTACCGCTACATTGATCGATGAGTTGTCGAAGGATCGGCTTCTTGGAGATATAGCCGTGAAGGATGAAACCACAGGAGCTCTCGTATCCAATGTGACTTCACTGACCCATGTCACTTTCAAAGGGATCAGAGGGCATCAATATTCAATTATGGGTTCCAGTGTGGATTATCATCCTAATCAACTGGCCCTGGCCACTGAGTCGATAGATGAGGAAGTCAGGGATTATCGCTTGGACATTCCATTGAAGCCTATGCCAAGATTTGCGGATTTCGTAGTAGTAAACAATTACGGAGGCGAAAGTCAGGTCTTTCTTTCCGAAGGGGAAATTAAACCTCTTGATCTGGAGATAGAAAAAATTGAAACCTACTGCATGGATAACAACCGCGTCTTGAGAGATAGAGTTGATATCAAATCCATCTATTATGACTTTGATAAATCCAATATCCGATCCGACGCTCGTGAGGAGCTTGACAAGTTGGTAGACGTGCTCAAAAATAATGAAGGGGCAAAAGTTGAGCTGAGTAGTCACACCGATAGTAGGGGATCCAGTAGTTACAACAAAAAGCTATCTGAGAGGCGAGCACAATCGGCCAAAGCTTATCTGGTAGAGAACAACATTTCAGAGGATAGGGTTAAAATTATACACTATGGTGAGGACCGACTCATCAACGAATGCTTGGACAATAAAAAGTGTGCAGAAAACAGCCACCAACTTAATAGAAGAACTGAGATCAAAATTGTTAGCAAATCATGATCAGCCCCGTCACTTCCGGCCTTGTAACTAAGGGAGTGAAGCTTATCCCATCACTTCAGATGCTGCTGGTCAAGGACGTGTGTCTTACAGATCGAGATCGGTATCGAGGCGATATTATCAATATCGCAGTCGACCGATATCTGGATTTGAATAGAAGTCTGAACTGTTTTGTCCAGTTTGAGCACTACAACTCCATAACAGTAAGGTTTGTAATAGCACTCGCACAACAGCTAGGAGAGCGATCGAAAGAGATGAAGCACGTGAGGCTATCTATTTGTGATCCGGAGTCAGGAGATACCCTGCCTAACCTGGTGGCAGATCTTGCGGCGAAGCACCAGTATCCTATTGATCTGGTTCCATGCGAAGAAATTTTAGCAACCTTTCAATCATTTTTATCACAATAGAATATTCATTTTTAGCCAATGAATAGAAGTATCAGCAGGTGAAGACAATTGTAGTCACCTGCGGTACTTCATAATAGTTTGGTTTCTCATGTGGGCAACTCGTGATAGTCTAGCAAAATGACTTCAATACCGGGTGTAGGCATTCATGACTCTTTGTATGGATAACTAACTGCGCATTTTTGAACAGCAGCTTTTCATACACTTCAATTGTATTTTGAAATGTTCTGAACTGGGAGGTTTTGAAGGGGAATTTTACGAATGGGTATAAAAAAAGTAAGCCTCTCACCCGTGGCTTTTCCGTCTGAAAAACGTGACCGGGAGAAAGGCTTAACAACCAGCGAACATGTGATCTTTAATATTTTTTCTTGGGGAAAAAATGTTGTTCACCAGTTTTAAAATCCTTAAAAAATTGATGTTCGATTACGAATATAATCAATTTAGTTGGAAAGAAACGGTAAACGCTACTTGGAAGTGAAGAGTCTTTGAGGATGGGCGGTTATTGGCCGCCCTTGCTACCCAAAGAAATTCATAAGCTGGTAATTAATCACTAACTCGTAAATATCTTTTGAATAGAAGAAAATCAAGAGACGATTTTTCTTCCATTGTATTTTCAATACATCAAATGGAAGCTCTTTGCCATACAAAAGCTTGACGCTTTTGCTGTCTCTGGTCGATGGTAGTAAGAATTTCGGTGGTTAGCCGAAGTTATTTTGCTCTTTAGTTGATTAATTAAGAATGATATAGGTTGGTATCACAATTAATTATGTTGCTAATATAGGCTGGACCTGGTGTCTGAGAAAAAGCCAAGCATTGAACAAGCATAATAGAGGAGTGAATGGGGTATTCGCTATCAGTTTATGACATTAAACGTTTTTGGTACGTTTTATAAAGATTATTATGATTGTAACAATCTCAATATGAGATTGTTACAATGACTATATGAAATGATATTAATAATATCTTTTTCGGTTACAAATCCCATCTTTATACCTGGCTTAGCCCCCCGTCTACGGCGATCTCTATACCATTGACATAGGAGGAATCATCTGAGGCCAGGAACAAAACGGTCTTGGCTAGTTCCTCCGACGTTCCAAAACGACTTAATGGTACTATTTCACTGAAAGACTCGCCCATGGCTTGTACTTGCTCCTCCGGCAAACCAATTTTGCCATAAATGGGAGTATCAATTGGCCCCGGTGCTACACTGACAGTTCTGACCTTTTTCTCTGCGAGCTCATTGGCCAGAACACGGCTCACGGACCGTAATGCTGCCTTGGATGCTGAGTAAACACTCGTGCCCGGAAATCCTTTCTGATTGACTACAGAAGTATTGGTAATGATAACTGCGCTGTCATTTAGAAAAGGTACGGCTTCTTTGATAGTGAAGAAGGGCCCTTTCACGTTGATATTGAATATCTCGTCGAAGTGAGCCTCAGTGATGTCAGTAATAGGCATAAACGGAGCTATTCCAGCATTAAGGAATAAGATGTCGATTTTGCCAAAATGATCGACGGTTTTCTTTATTAATGCTGCGCTGGCTGCCGGGTCTGCCGCGTCTGCATGGTAGGCGAGAAACTCACCTTTGAGTGTAGCAGATACTTCATCCAATGCCTCCTGTCTCCTGCCGGTGAGGACAACTTTGGCTCCTTCCGCTAGAAAGAGTTTTACCGTTGCTAAACCTATTCCGCTATTACCTCCAGTGACAACGGCTACTTTTCCATCTAATTTTCCCATGATTAATTTCTCTGTTAAGTTTTTTGTTTGAAATGATTGTTCCAATATACGATGTAATGAAACGATCGTTTCATTTAATGTTAAATTTTTTACAAAACCGAGAGTATTTGTTCTTTGATATTTGCGAGATAGGTTTCGTCATGGTTAAGGATACCTATGACCTGAAGCCCTTGAATGGATGAAAAAAGGAAAGCCGCCAGCTTCCTGGGAGAGTCAGCATTTTTAATCTCACCAAGCTGTTGTCCGCTCTGGATGAGTTCAGCAAATAAACTTTCCATTTCCTGTTGATTGCGCCTCATCAGATCCATTATCTCCGTATTTTGATTACAAACCTCAGTAGTACTGTTAGAGATCAGGCATCCTTTATGCCGTCGATCAGTGACAATTTGGTCAATCAATCCTTGTATAAATTGGCTAATGGCTTGTTTTGGAGAAGAAGCTTCTAAAAGTGTCCTGTGGGTTACAGACTGTTGTCTCTCTCTATAGTATTTGATCACCTCAAAAAACAATGATAACTTATCTGTGAAGCTGTTGTAGATACTTGATCGATTTAGGCCGGTGGCATCTACCAGGTCTTGCACGGAGGTAGCATGATAGCCCTTTACCCAAAAGACTTTCGTCGCCTTTTCCAGAACCTCCTCTCGATCAAATGCTTCTTTCTTGGGCATGACAAGTACAAATATAATATTGAAACGTAAGTTTCATTATCGATGTTTAGGGATCATCTCAGAAATTGTATCTGGATACAATCTGAGTAGCGAGCAGGTTAGCCGCTTCCGGGTTGAATCTGAACCATAGTTCTGGCTCGATAAGTTCAAGCTCGGCAAGAGCCAGATGGCCATCGTTATCCCAGAAGATATCTACTCTTGCGTAGTCGGGAGGTATTGTGCACTTTGAGACTGTCATCTCCGCGAACCGGATCATTTCCGGGGTGGCATGGTAGGGCCTTGCTGATCCACCAAAATCATCCTGAACTCGAAAATCTCCTTTTTTCGGTTTCTTTTCCACTGCATGAGTATACTTACCCGCGATGACCATTAGCGAATATTCTCCTCGAGTAAGGATACTCTCCTGAAATGCTTGTAGCAGCCAAGTTTCCTTCAGCAGAAGGGATTTGAATACTTTCTCGTGATTTTGTAGATTTTCAGAGTTTAACAGATAAGTGTGTCTGGCTGTACCTCCTATTGCGGGTTTTAGTACACTTTTTTTCCACCCAAACCGTTCATGTAGTTCGGCGAGAGAGGTCTTGGTTTCAGGCTCTACAAATGCTGTCGGCGCTATGTTTACACCTTTTTTGTTCAAATCCACTAAGTAATGCTTGTCCATGTTCCAGGCAATAGTTTCAGGAGCATTAATCAGGGTGGTTTTTTGCTGAACTTGTTTCAGCCATTGCTGGAACTCATCAAACCGATGAAAATAGTCCCATGTGGTCCTGAAAAGGGCATATCTCGTATTTTCCCAATCATAAGTGGGATCATCCCAGCTTTTCCTGTTGACGATCAGTCCTTCTCTTTCCAGTGCTTTCTTGATAAGCCCGTCTTCCTTAAATACATTCTGGACGTAGTTTGACTTGGGTGTTGGAGCTACGTATCGATGATCGGTGAGTATAGTGATGTCAAACTTCATAATAGACAATGCTAGTTTAATCTAACGGAGGTTCGAAACCATTTTGATTTAGGTGGCAGCTCGCTTTATTGGAAGGTATGCATCACGCTGCCAATAAAAAATTGATACCCTCCTGGTACCCTCGACTCTCTAGGTAGTTTCTAATTTGCTGTCGTTTCCCACGATTGCTTACGTATGATAGTATAAAAATCCTCCCAGGTCTAGGGATGTCTTCAAAGTGAATGACCTTGTAATGATCAATGATCTTTGAGTTGACATCAATATGCCCTTCGATGTCAATGCCCTGCTCCGCCAGAAGGGCACTTCTTTTCTTAGCTAGCTTCCCCGCTCCCCAAACCCATACTTTCTCGTGTCCTTTTTCCCTTAGCCACTGTCCTAGATATTGTGATTTGATCTGAAAGAATGCATCTGGACTATATCGTTTGTCACTCCTGGTGAGTCGATTGGGGCTATCGTACCAATCCAGCAGAGGGTTGTCAATTTTGGTCATCTGAATGTCTTTAGCAATAAGTCGTAAAAACAGCTCGTAGTCTTCAGGGAAATCGTCTTGTTTGTAGCTGCCGTATTTCGTCAAGACTTCTTTCCTGAAGAGTAGAGATGGGTTGACTAGCGGGAATTCGACAAATTGATTGAGGTAGATATCCTGCGACGAAAGGATGCTGTTTGACCAGTTGACGTAGGAGACAAAACCTTGATTCTTTTGCTCATCACCTATATAGCGGACTCTGGTGGCCACTACTCCTATATTACTATGCTGATCAAGCAAGTCAACCTGTCTTGACAGCCGGTCAGGATGCGATACGTCATCTGCATCCATTCTAGCTATATATTTCCCTTTACTAACCTTTAGTCCCGCATTAAAAGCGTTAGCAACTCCGAGATGCCCTTCGTTTAAGATTCGAATTCTGGTATCTTCCTTAGCAAGATTTAGAGCAATTCTATTGCTATTGTCAGTACATCCATTATCTACTAGGACGAGTTCCCAGTCATTTAACTTTTGACTTCGGATGCTCTCGATTGCCCTTGATAAGGTTGATTGGGCATTTAAAAATGGTAATACAGCAGAGACCTTGGGCATTTGCCAAAGAAAGTAATTATTATACTGATACTGCTACTGCTACTGAGCCTGGTTACTTATTCCATCCGCAGTTGTTGTACGGGGTCCACTTTAGCGGTATTGATTACTTTGAGACCAATGGAAATCCCCACAATAGCGACAATAACTGTTAAAGGCCAGAGAAAGTGAGCTAGCCGGATGTCCTGATGATAGGCGTAGATAATGTCTAAAAGCTGGGAAATAATGAGATGTCCTACATATAACCCTATCACCGCAGCAAACGAGAGTATTAGGATGATATCTCGATTCAGTAGTAAAAGTATTTGTCCAGGCGAAGCCCCCATAACTTTTCTTATGCCAAACTCTTTAATTCTTCGCTGCGCGGTCAATGCAACTAGAGTGTAGAGTCCCAGAGCGGAAATCAGGAGAGACACTACCGCTATAAATGTGTTGATGTAAATCATGATCGTATTTGTCTTTCTCATGGATCTCATGATATCCTCTTGATAAAACCCCCGATACAACTGGTCTGGGAAAAGTGAGTACCAGGTATGCTCTAACTGATAGTCGAGTTCTGATAAGTTTCCAGTAGATTTTTGGACCACTGCATAACGCCAGTTGTCATGAGAGCTTTTCATAAAAACAGCCGGTCTGATTTTGTTGGATAGCATGATATTTCTGAGGTTGAAGTCTCGCACTACTCCAATGACAGAATACTGTATGCCATCAATGATTAACTGGTCATATAGCAAATCCCGACCCAATGTTTTTTCAAGGAGTTCGTTGATGAGGATATATCGTTGGTCTCCACTCTCTGCTGGGAAGTAAGACCCTTTGATCAATTCAGTTTGCAGGCTTTTCAGATAACCATGTCCAACGAACAATCCTGCGACTTGCAATTGCTCGTTGTGGTACTCCAGGTTGATATCTTGTACATGGTAGCCGACCAAATCTTGCGTTGGAGTTACTTTCCTTATTGAAGGATTGCGAAGGAGCTCATCTCTTAATACATCATACTGCCCAGCAGTTTGCAAAGGGATATTGATAGTTTCCCCCAGCTCGTATCCCCTGTCTAGTGCCTCCTGATACTGGCTATTCTCTATGAAAATCAACAGGGCGAAGACATTATAAAAGCAGAAAACAAACTGAATCAGGATTAGACTTTTGATCAGATAGTTTTTACTGGAAAACTTCACTCTATTTTTGATGATCTGTAGCGCCTCAAATCTACTTATGTAAAAGGCCGGGTAAGTTCCGGCGATAAGCCCTGTAATAACTAATAGCCCAATACCCAACAAACAAAGTGGTATCAGCCCTACAAATTGGGTATTGACCAGTTGGAATTCGAACATAGCGTTGTAGGCAGGGATCAGGAAGTGGCTAATAAGCAAGGAGAGTAAAAGAGATGAGGCGATCAATAAAAAGTTTTCTATCATGAATTGCCTGATTATCATACTCCTGTCACCTCCCAGAATCTTTCTTACACCTATCTCTTTCAATCTTTTGGCAGATAAAGAAATGCTGGTATTGATAAAGTTGAATATAGCTAAAAGCAACACCGCAATGGAAGACCCAACTGTGCCTGCAACAGATGCCGGATGTAGATGTCCCATAAACCTTGAGCCTTGTTGTGAAGATTCTTCAGCAGGCCAGTTGCTGATAGGATTCAGACGATATTGATCGATTTCGATCGACGGGTTTTTGGCATTTTGTATTGCAACGAATTTCTGGAGCCACCCCGAGACATCGCCAGGCTCATCATTGACCGAGAGTTTTACAAATGTGCCATCGATCCACTCACTCCATGGCGAATCAATTGATTGAGAGTCCAGGTAATAATCTATGTGTAGTAACATTGAAAAGTGAAAGCTGGTATTCTCAGGGAAGGGCCTAAGGACATCGCCTACAAAAAAGGTTTTTTCTGTTTGATCCGGGAAAAGAATCGTGATGAATTCACCAATGGGGTTTTCTTTGCCGAAAAGCCTCCTGGCTAGTTCTGTGGTCAAGATGACTTCGTCCCTGGCTTGAAAGGCGGCATTTTCATATAGTAAGGATGGGTAGGAGAAAATTTCAAGAAATTCTGGATCTATGAATGCCATCAGTTCTGGTATAAGTTGAGCTTCCTTTTTAATAGCAAGTGATGATTTCGTGAAGCGCGCGGCTTGAATACCGGGGAAGTTTTTTTGAATGCCAGGTTGAAGAGCAGCAGGAGTCCTGGCAAGAGTAGCTTTTCCTACG
>JAHCMJ010000160.1 GCA_019192485.1 Cyclobacteriaceae bacterium HetDA_MAG_MS6
AAGAAGAGCACAGTTATGCTGCCAGTGTTAGGTATCACCTGCCTTCCTGGGACTTTGAGGGATACTACAGTCGCGTATTCCAAAAGCTAGGCATACTAAGAGGGTCGGTGACAGGTAACTTAGTTGATCTCGTTCAGGCGATGAATAACGACGAACCTCTTGATACCAAATCATTCAGTTATTCTATAAACCAGCCATATCAGGAAACTCAACATGACCTCTGGAAGCTGAAAGGTACTTGGGCCACTGCCCAGCAGTCCATATCTTTTCAGTATGCTTATCAAGCTAACAGACGCCAGGAATTCGACTTACGCCGCGGAAGTGCGCCATCTATTAACCTTGAGTTGTTCACACATACAATTGATATGGACTGGGCTCATCCGGAATGGGGCAATCTGGAAGGTTCTTTGGGAGTGCAATGGCTGTATCAGGATAACAATAACCTTCCGGGTACCAATACAGTCCCGTTTGTTCCCAATTTCAACAACACTCGACTAGGCATATTCGTAGTTGAGAGTCTTGAGTCAGGAAAGACCGTTTTCGAACTCGGTGCCCGGTGGGATTACCAATTTGCATCTACAAGAGGACGACTGCCAAACAATGATTTGTACGCCAATAAGATTACTACTTCAAACCTTACCATAGCCCTGGGTGTTAAAAGAGAAATCTCACCAGGCGTTATGTTTCTCTCCAACTTAGGGACGGCCTGGAGACCTCCAGATGTCGGAGAGTTGTATAGCTTTGGACGCCATCAGTCAAGGGTGGAATATGGGCTCTGGCGATACGACATAGATGAGGCTGGAAATGTGTTCAATTTCGATACTAATGAGAGAGAGTTTGTTCTTTTCTCAGAAGAAGATAGGCCTTTGAAAAATGAGCGAGGCGCCAAATGGACCAATTCTATTGAATTGGAAATAGGAGATTGGTTTTTGGAAACAACTGGCTATGTCAATCTCATTTGGAATTACTACTATCTGCGTCCCGCTGGCCTTACCAATACTGTTCGAGGAGCATTTCCATACTTTATCTTTGATCAAGACGATGCGTTTTTTACTGGCATTGATTTGACAGGTAAGCTAAAACACACCAGTCGCATGTATTCCACTTTGCAGGCAAGTTATGTTTATGCCAGAAATATTTCCCAAAATGAATACTTTGTAAACATTCCTCCGGCTTCGCTTTCCTACAGAATCAACCGTCAGCTAGGTTTCTCCGAACTTGAACTATCAGCTAGTTATGTGTTTCGGCAGTTCAATGCACCACGTGTCATTACACCCCAGCGTATTTTACAGGCTGCATTGGATGATGAAGACCTATTTGGGGAAAACAATTCCATTTTTGATTTCCAACCTGCTCCGGATGGATACTTCCTGATCGACACTGCATGGAGTGGGAAGTTAGGCTCGCTTGGTTGGCGGTTGAGTATTAGAAATGTGCTAAACGCAAGATATCGCAACTACACAGATCAGCTGCGATACTTTGCAGATGACCTGGGTCGAAATCTATCGGTTTCTCTGAACTATAGCTGGTAGGCCCTAAACAACCCTGCTATCATTTTCTATTTATGCAACAATGTTGTGATTAATTCATTTATGCAATAACATTGCGATACAATTCAAGAATATTACATCATGAAATTATTTCAAAAACTCATTCTTACACCTATATTGGTGTCAGCCTTGCTATTTGTGTCATGTTCAGACGACGATGATCCACCAAAGGAAAATGAAGAGGAGGTCATCACGGATGTAACCTTGACATTCACGCCAGCAGGAGGAGGTAGCCCTCTGACATTTACTGCCACAGATCCCGATGGCGAAGGTGTTCAGGACATAAGACCTGATGGGGACATTGCGTTGGCACCGAATACTACATATACTTTGAATATTACCCTTTTCAATGATATTGAAGTAGAAGATGTGACGGAAGAAATCCAGAATGAGGCAACTGCACACCAGTTCTTCTTTGCTTGGACAGGCGATATCTTTGAAAATCCCACTGGATCAGGTAACTATGGTGATGATGGACTCAGCCAGGGGCCCTATGGTGGTTTTTCAGGTACGGTGATCTATGCTGATGTTGAGACAGATTATCAGACAGAACCAGACGATGACGGTGTTTCGCCAAGGGACTTACCTGTAGGTCTGGAAACTACCTGGATGACTGGAGACGCTACTACTGACGACGAGCAATTCAGAGTAGTACTGAAACACCAACCTGCTGAAAAAAATGCTAATTCCAACTCGAATACTGGAGAGGTTGATGTTTCGTTGATCTGGGACATCCAAATTCAATAGAGGTCCTAAAAAGATAAGATAATGAGCCTGGCGAGAGTCAGGCTTTTTTTGTTTGGTGACTTGAAGTATCTGGGGGCAAGAGCAAAAGAGGATGCTCTACAGTTCAAATATGTCACTTTTGCAAGTGATGATGATGCTTAGCCACATTGATTCCAAATGCTCTATCCATGTCGTGATTGCCTTCAAAAGGGAGATATTCCCCATCAGAGAGTGCCACAAAATAAGGGCTGCGGATTATTCCATTAAACAACACTTTCAGTTTTTACAACTTTGCGCAGTAATACTCATGACGAAAGCCATGGTAATTTTTGCACTTTTCTAAGTGAATTTTGTTAATAGAAACAGGAGAGCTATGGAGGATTAAATTATGTTTATATCTCCATGATGATTAGCTTTGCGTCTAGGAAAGTAAGTAGTGACACAGACTGCAGCCATAACATTGTACCAACCGATGCTTCAGGCCATAGCGCTAAATCTGGTTGGCTCTATACACGATGCTGAAGACATCGTTCAGGATACTTTTCTAAAGTGGCTAACGATAGACAACAGGAGAATCGAGAATACAAAGGCCTATCTTGTTAAATCTGTTACCAACAATTGCATTAACCACCTGAATGCGCTGAAAGCGAAAAACAAAATTTCACTGGATCATCTCAATTTGAAAGATTTGTTTGAAAAAATTGATCTCTCACATTTGGATATCAAACATGAGGTTTCCGTAGCATTGTCCCTGATCAGTAAAAAGTTAGGCCCTTTGGAAAAGGCTATTTTCCTATTGAGAGAAGTGTTCGACGTGGAGTATGACGACTTGCAAGAGATATTCAATAAAAAGAAAGAACACTGTAGGCAGGTCGTATGTAGGGCTAAGCAGAAGTTGATGGAAGATACACCTATAATCTCGATCCCTGTCGAATCACCAGCTACACTGATCAAGTCATTTAAAAGAGCTTGTTCAATTGGTCATCTACAGGAATTGATCGACCATTTGCGTCCTAGTTCAAAATAATTGCAAAAAAATCTAACCTTTTTTGTCACAAAACACTTTTAACCTTGTCTTAAGGTTAAAATCAATTAGTACAATTCATATAATATGGAAGTTATTATTCCTTTTTTCATAGCTCATTGGTATCTGTCGCTATTCTTTCAGACCTTCTTTCTACACAGATATGCAGCGCATCAAGCATTTACAATGAGCAAGACGATGGAGAAAGTTTTCTTCATTCTCACTTGGTTTTTCCAAGGGTCTAATTATCTCAGTGCCTATGGCTATGGTATCATGCACCGCATGCATCATGCTTTTGCTGATACTCCTGAAGACCCTCATTCACCTAAATATGACGAGTCTCTGTTTAAGATGATGTGGAAGACCAAAACTATTTATTCGGCTATAACAAACAAGGAATTAAAAGTAGACGAGCGATTTACTAAAGATGCTCCTGAGTGGACAGCATTTGACAAGTTTGCCAGATCCTGGGTATCGAGAATAGGTTGGGGTGCTGTATATACTTTAGTCTACTGGCAGTTTGCTGATGTTTGGTGGCTTTGGTTATTGCTTCCTATGCAGTATCTGCTGTCACCTATTCATGGAGCGATCATCAATTGGTTTGCGCATAAATATGGTTATCGCAATTTCAAAGTTGGCGATACATCCAGAAATTTTCTCCCCTTTGACTTCTTAATGATGGGCGAAAGCTATCACAATAACCATCACAAGAATGGAGCAAGGGCTAACTTCGGTGGTATCAGGTGGCATGAAATTGACCCAACTTATTATATGATCCTGCTTCTAAATAAAGTGGGAGTAATCAAACTAAAGAGGGAAAAAGAGCAGCAAATGAAAGCGCAAATGAAGGATATGAAGCAGGCCGCATAAGGCCAGAAAATATTATCAGACAGTTAAGGCGACCCATGGAATGGATCGCCTTACTTTTTTCTAGTACTTACGGCTGTACCAGGTTAGGCTTTTGTGGTTCACGCAGTACGCATAATCGACAAGCTACTTAACCAATAGCTTGCTCCAGATCTTCAATTAAATCATCCACGTCCTCAATGCCCACGCTAAGTCGGATTAGCGAATCTGTAAGTCCGGATTTTAATCTTTCTTCTTTAGGGATACTTGCATGTGTCATACTGGCTGGGTGTCCGGCCAGAGATTCTACCCCTCCAAGCGATTCTGCAAGGCTGAATACCTTAAATTTTTTCAACACTTCAAATGCAGCCTCCAAGCTGTCGTCTTTGAGCATAAAAGAGATCATACCCCCAAACTTTTTCATTTGCCTCTTTGCAATATCATGGTTGGGGTGATCATCAAAGCCTGGCCAGTAGACACGGTTTACCAGTGGATGAGATCTCAAAAAGTGAGCAATGCGTTGACCATTTTCGCTGTGTCGGTCCATTCTCACATGTAATGTCTTGATACCTCGGAGAACGAGGAAGCAATCGTTTGGCCCTGGCACAGCTCCAGACGAGTTTTGTAAAAAACCAATCTTTTCATCCAGCTCCTCGCTATTGGTGACAATGGCGCCCATTACAACATCCGAGTGTCCAGCAATATATTTAGTGACAGAGTGCATCACCAAGTCAGCCCCAAGATCAATTGGAGTTTGTAAGTAGGGCGTAGCAAATGTATTATCCACGGCCATCAAAGTGCCAAAGTCTTTCGTTAGTTTGCTTAAACCTACCAGGTCGACAATACTCATCATTGGGTTGGTAGGAGTCTCCACCCACACCAACTTGGTTCTATCTGTCATTGCCTCTCTCACTTCGTTCAGATCTTGCATGTTCACGAAAGTGAATTTTAGACCGTACTTAGCATAAAGCTTTGTGAAAAGTCTATATGTCCCACCGTACAAATCGTTGGTACAAACCACTTCATCGCCTGGATTCAGTAGCTTGATGATGGTGTCAGTGGCCGACATCCCAGAGGCAAAACATCTTCCAAATTTTGCATTTTCCAATGCAGCCAGGTTGCTTTCCAGCGCTGTACGAGTTGGGTTTTGCGATCGGGCATATTCATATCCTTTGTGGTTGCCCGGGGAGTCCTGCACATACGTGGAGGTCTGAAATATGGGTGTCATGATGGCACCTGTAGATGGATCCGGCTTGATACCGGCATGTAGTGCTTTAGTTCCAAATTTCATGGAGATATTGCTTGAGATTGAATAATTTTTATTTCCTGCAAGTATACCTAAACTGACAAGATTTCTGATTGCTCAGATAGGTTTAGCAGTAGCTCTTTCATGAGAGATTGGCCACTGTCCTGATGATACCATTTTTGTAGCTTTTCTTGAAATTCTTTGTAAGGTTCCTTGGGTTCGGGTCTATTCTGCCAACCCAAGTACATGGCTTGGGCCTCAGCAGGTCGGGGACCCCACGTAAATAAGACCTCAAGATCTTCATTTAGTACGATTAGCTTAGGTATGGAACGGCCACCATTTGTAAGGAATTGATCTATTAATTGAGTATCCTGATCTCTTAGCGCTACTCTAAAACTGATCGCCGGGTTCTCAGTCGAAACCTTGTACAAGATTGGTAATAGTTGCGCCGCGTCACCGCACCAACTTTCGGTGATCACCAGCCATGTTTGCGGACGGTTGATCTTGCTAATCTCTCTTTTGAGGTCATCATTGACTTGGATGGTTTTTAGAATGCGTTTGCTTCTACTTGCGTTTAGTTTGGTGTAGAAAATCAAATCTTCCGTTTGCTTGCCCGTGGACTTTCCGATTTTTGCATATTCCGATATCAGCTCGGCATACTTCTGGTAGGTCATTGATCCTTTAATCGCGTTCTCAATAATCAGTTTTAACGAATCCATTGTATAACTATTTACTATCCCTTACGCAGGGGTTGGTATTGAAGGTTTGGAGAGATTTACGATATTGTCCTCTGCATAACATCTCCATTTTGAAATGTGTTTCTTTAGCCGTAAAATTTTTTCGCTAAACTGATTTTCCGGTAATCCATATTTTTTTAAATCGTTTATTACCAAATTGGGTGCAGATTGAAATTAGTATGGTGATCGACCAAGCCAAGCGACTGTCCGACGTTCAAGAATATTACTTTTCCAGCAAGCTGAAAGAGATAGCTGATTTACGTTCTCAGGGTCGTGATATTATCAACTTGGGGATAGGAAGTCCGGATCTGGAGCCGCCGTCCAAGGTAATCCAAACACTCAAAGAAGCGGTAGATACAAAAGATGCGCACGGATACCAGCCCTATCAGGGTATCCCTGATTTGAAGCATGCCATTACAAAATTCACAAAGGATCAGTTTGGAGTAGACCTGAACGTTGCTGAGGCCTTGCCGTTGATAGGCTCGAAAGAAGGGATCACGCATTTATCCATGGCATTTTTAGATCCAGGAGATCAGGTTCTGATTCCGGATTTAGGTTATCCTACTTACAGCTCGGTGACCCGAATGGTAGGTGCTAGGCCAGTATACTATCCGTTGAGGGAGGACCAAGGCTGGGAACCTGACTGGGATGTGCTAGAATCAATAGACTGTAGTCAAGTCAAATTGCTTTGGCTCAATTATCCACATATGCCAACAGGTGTGCAACCTAAAGCAGATGTCCTCAAGCGATTTATTGACTTTGCACACCGTAAGCAATTACTCCTTTGTCATGACAATCCTTACTGTTTTTTGGGAGATGAAAATCCAGTAAGTATTCTGTCATTAGATGGTGCGAAAGAAGTTGCAGTAGAGCTTCACTCCATGTCAAAGACATTTAACATGGCTGGCTGGCGTGTGGGTTGGTTAGCTGGCAGGGAAGATTATCTCTCTGCCGTTTTGCGTATCAAAAGTAATGTTGACTCAGGTATGTTTCGTCCTATTCAATTAGCAGCTATTGAAGCATTAAGAACTGACCCAGAATGGTATCTACAGCTGATGGAGGTCTATAGACAACGAAGAGATAGGGGCAATGAGATCTTATCTGCCCTCAACTGTACTATTGAACCGGATCAGATAGGGATGTTCATATGGGCGAAGATTCCGGGAGAGAGTGCTATCGACTTTTCTGATAATATACTGGCTGATTATGATGTCTTTATCACACCAGGTCATATTTTCGGGGAGAAAGGCTCAAAGTATCTTCGTTTGTCGCTTTGCACGGACCAATCCGTGCTTGCCGAAGTTTTGAACAGAATCAAAAGCAAAAAATGAATATAGCTTACGTAGGTGTTGGACTGATCGGAGGTTCTTTTTCCCTAGCCATCCAAGAGCTTTATGGTCACTGGGTCATGGGAGGAGTGAGTCGGAAGGAGAGTACGCTAGATCGTGCTGAGGAGTTGGGTTTGATTTCCGAACGTTTTTCTGGCTGGGAGGCCGCCGTGGACTGGGCAGATTGGATTATTTTGTCTATCCCTGTCAATGCCATTCAAAAAATGCTTCCGAGTCTCCTGGATCAAGTTAAAGACCATCAGGTAGTTGTAGACTTTGGCTCTACTAAAGGAGGCATTTGCGCCAATGTGGATGATCATCCCAGGAGGCATCAGTTTATCCCGGCGCACCCGATAGCCGGCACAGAATACTCAGGACCAGAAGCAGCGTTTTCAAGTCTTTTCAAGGACAAAACAATGGTCATCTGTGATCCCGAGCGGGTTGAGACTAAGTCGTTACAGGCTTTTGTCAAGGTTGTCAATGAAATAGGGATGAATATTAGCTACCTCGGAGCAGAGGAGCACGATCGTCATCTAGCCTATATTTCTCATTTGAGTCATGTGACCTCATTTTCTCTGAGCCATGCTGTTTTGCAAAAAGAAAGGGATGGCGAAGTTTTACTGGAGTTAGCCGGATCTGGTTTTGCATCGACTGTGAGACTAGCAAAGAGTTCTCCAGAAATGTGGGCTCCCATATTTTTAGATAACAAGAAGATGCTACTGGAAAGTATGGAAACATATCATGCTCATTTCACCAGGCTAAAGTCTCTGCTGGAGGCTGATGACCTGGAGGGCATCATTAGCTTTTTAGAAAAAGGCAGAGAGATTAGAAAGATTCTCAAATAATCCTTTATCAACAAGGTCACCTTCGTCAATTTTGTTTGCTTTAGCGATGACTTTCGGTAACGACCGAAACTATTCTCAGAAACACTGTTGATATTCTCGAAGATGAATGATTACCTCATTTTTTTCCTTTTGATCAGATAAGCCCCCAGGATTTTGTCAAACGGATCAGAGCTATCTACTTCGATGAAGTCAATTTTCAGTTTGCCGCATCCAAGCTTAATCTCTCGGTAAAAATCTGACATTTTCTCCTGGTATCGTTCTTTGATCAGAGCAGGATTGACTTTTACAGACTGATTGGTCTCAAGGTCTATAAATTGATAAGGGCGATCTTGGAAATCAAATAGTCTCTCTGAATGATGATCTGTGACATGAAATAATAGCACTTCGTGCTTATTGTGCTTCAGGTGTTGCAATGCCTCAAAGACACGATCAAGATTTGTAGCCTGCTGGAATAAATCAGAAAAAATAATTACCAGCGATCGTCTCGGGATTTTATCGGCGACATGGTGTAGTACCTCGTCAATGCGTGTTGAACTACTCTCCCCAGCTGGTTGATCGAGCCATTTATGTAGTTCTTTGAGTAGGAAACTGAGATGTGTCTTTGTTGACCTTTGGACAGTTTGTACATCTATATCGGAGGAAAAGGCAGTAAGACCTACAGCGTCTCTTTGAGTGATAAGCAAGTAGCTCAATGCAGCAGCGGAAAAGATCGAAAATTTGATTTTATCCTTTCCAGGAAGAGGATAATACATCGACGAAGAGGTGTCAATTACAATATTGGCTCTCAGGTTTGTTTCTTCCTCATATTGTTTGGTATAAAGCCTGTCAGTACGCGCAAAAAGCTTCCAATCTACATGACGAGTACTTTCACCGTAGTTGTAGAGTTTATGCTCAGCAAATTCTACTGAGAACCCGTGATAGGGTGATTTATGAAGCCCCGTAATAAACCCCTCAACCAATTGGCGGGCCAATAGCTCTAGATTTTCAAATTGCTTGACTGAGGCCAGATCAAGCGAGGAGGGTTCGGAAAGTTTAGTTTTACTCACGATCTAATGCGTTTTTAACGAAATTAGGATGAAGAAGGGTTGAAGATAGACCTTAAAATTTTCTAATTAGTTAAAAACAGCATTGCATTAAACAATTTTAATATGCTATCTTTATTTTGCTTTTTTTGGTAAAATTGCCAAGGAATTTTTTAATCAAACACCTAAAACCATAACATACTGTGGAAGAGAATAAGGATAAAGGGAGAGAGGAAATTTACTCGGAGAGGGTGAGAGCCGGAAAGCGAACTTACTTTTTCGATGTCAAATCCACTAGATCTAATGACTACTACCTGACCATCACCGAAAGCAAAAGGAGGTTTAAAGATGATGGTTTTGTTTATGAGAAGCACAAGATCTTTTTATACAAAGAAGACTTTGATAAATTTCTACAGGCGCTCAATGAGACCATAGGCCATGTCAAGTCCGAACTACTTCCAGACGTAGACTTTAGCCAGTTTGAGAATACCGAGCAAGAAGTTGAAGTCAGTGACGATACAGAATTGAAGTGGGATTGAAGCCACACCGAACTTAAAGTACAAGCCCTTAAAGATTTAAGGGTTTTTTTATGCCATTCAGTTAGGGTATCATTTCAGTGATGCTCTTGACTTTTATTCCTACTTTTGCCGCAAAAATTTAGACCACCGATCATATGGGATTGAAATGCGGAATCGTCGGATTACCGAACGTAGGTAAATCTACTTTGTTCAACGCACTATCTAATGCCAAAGCAGAAGCTGCGAATTTTCCTTTTTGCACGATAGAACCTAATGTTGGAGTTATCACCGTACCGGATAGTCGCCTGACAGTGCTGGAAAAACTCGTTAATCCTCAAAAGGTAGTTCCTACTGTTATTGAGTTTGTCGACATAGCCGGCCTAGTAAAAGGAGCGAGCAATGGAGAAGGACTAGGCAATCAGTTTCTTGCAAATATTCGTGAGGTCGACGCGATCATTCATGTGATCAGGTGCTTCGAGGATGACAATATTGTGCATGTGGATGGTAGAGTGGACCCTGTTGAG
>JAHCMJ010000017.1 GCA_019192485.1 Cyclobacteriaceae bacterium HetDA_MAG_MS6
TTTCTGCGTGCCAGGACGTGCTGATCGACCATTGACCAATCTCAATCCACGGTACCAAATCCCGGCACGAAAGCGACTCATGCCATCTTTGATCAGCATCTTTCTAAACAATCGATCCGATGGTATAACCTCGCTTTGGGGCAGTAGCTTCATCCTGAGCAATTGATACAAGGCATCATGAACCAAAGAGGCTCTCATCGAATTGCGCGTATCTATCGTAGGACCACTGGCTCCATCCCATGCATAGTGCTTGGATATGGTAAGATGACCTTCAGCATCCAGCTGAATAAAAGGTGTATTAGCATCAAAACCTGTAATTGAAATTTGATATTTGAACTCATCAACTAGCTGATATTTATAACTTTTGAGTTTACGGTAGCAAGCTTTGGTGTCCATGGTGACTTCTGGTTACATCCTGAAAATTAAACAACAATTAATAAATCATTGCAATTGCCTCAATCATGCGATCACATTTGAAAAAGCAGGGGCATTTCCTCAATTAAGATCAGTCATCCAAAAGATTCAAAGCTGACCGAAGTGCTGCAATGTGAGGTTTAACCTTATTCTTTTGTTTGCTTGGCTTCCAATACAAAGTATGGCTCATCAAGCCTAGTCGCTGGGTAGTCTTGGTTCGTACATCCTTGATGCCAGGGCCAAAAACTTGTCGCAATGGTCCACTGATCATATCACCAAAGACGATAGCTACTGATGAGAAGTAGACATTGGTCCACCTGGTAAAACCAAAAGCTGCCGCATGGTGCGGCACGCGGTGAACATGACCAGGTGGATAGGAAAACCTGTCATCATCAAGTTTTGGAGGACAGGTAGGTAATTCACGCTGCGTCTGTTTTGATTTCAAATCCATCTTATCCCTGGCCAGCAAAATCTCACTATGCGTCAAAGGACTCCCAAGTGTAATCAAATCTGTAACCAACCATGGCAAACCATTGGCATTCATTTCTTTCATTAAGCTACGCTGCTTTTGCTGGAAGACATCAGGAGCAACCTGTCCTTCGGCGATGAACGCCTCCATCTCATCAAGGGTAGGGTGCGCTTTCCTCCTATTGATCTTTTCATGATATAAAGTCCAGGCATAAGACAGGATATCATAAGCGATCACACTACCCAGGCTATGACCGACGATAACGATCCGATCATATTGGTCAGCGTCATGCAGCTTCTTGAGTAACGCTACGCCTTTGGTTCTTATCTCCTGTCTTTTCTGGATATTATGAGGCGCAGGATGCAGATACCTGGCCGCATCTCCCAGGACATTGCTGATGATTGGCTTGATAAGTAAAGCAAGAGCGAAACTAACCGCCCCGGTCAGATACCACGGTAAATCGAAAGCGTAGCCTTGGGGTAGGGACTTTTGCGCTGCTAAAAGCGTAGCAGATAACAATAATGTGACCAACAATATCCAGACTCCAAGTAGCCGTCTTGGAACTTTCCAGGGCCATCTTAAAATCAAATCTTTTGCCCATGAAACAACATGGCTGACAGCATTGCCTTGCATCAAATGCGCCCAGTAGAACTCATAAAAGTCTGTTCGAACTCCTTTTTTGTTCTGGGTGGTCGTAAGCCTGCGCAGTTCGAAGTTACCTGAAATCTCATCTGGTTTGCTAAACACCCCGGCTTTTGCATAAGGATGGTGAATAGCTGTATCCGTAGTCCAAACGGCATCCACAAACTTACGAAGTGTGTCCATCGGACGCTGCTCTCCTATACCATGAATTAGCAAGACTGCCTGTTTTTTCTTTTTGGGCATTTTTGGCGAGATATGCCCAGCGAAATTAAGCAATATGGATAAGAGTCCTTAATGACATCAGCGACCCATCCAGCCACCATCAACGGTAATGATAGTACCATTCATGTAAGCTGCCGCATCGCTTGCTAGAAAGACGGCCGGACCTTTAAAATCTTCAGGGTCGCCCCATCTACCTTGAGGGATTCTACTGAGAATAGCCGGATTCCGATTCGGATCTTCACGTAGGGCTTTGGTATTGTCGGTGGCAATATATCCCGGTGCAATAGCATTGACATTGATCCCTTGTGAGGCCCACTCATTGGACAGTGCCATGGTCAACTGACCTACACCACCTTTGCTGGCGGCATATCCAGGAACGGTAATTCCCCCTTGAAAGGTGAGTAACGAAGCGATAAAAATAACTTTACCGCTTTTTCGCTTCAACATGGACTTTCCCATCTCTCTTGAGAGAACAAACTGGGAGTTGAGATTGACCTCAATTACCTCATCCCAATAAGCATCAGAGTGCTCTGCCGCCGGACTCCTTAAAATAGTACCGGCATTATTAACAAGAATATCTATGACCGGATGGTCTGCATTTAGTTGTTTGATGAAGTCATGTAGAAGATCTCGTTTAGAAAAATCACATTGATAGGCAGAAAATGACTTACCAAGAGCAGTAACTGACTGACCTACAGCACTCCCTTCCAATTCCAGGGAAGCGGAGACTCCTACAACATCAGCTCCTGCTTCTGCCAAGCCTTCTGCAATGGCCTTGCCTATACCACGTTTGCAACCAGTAACCAATGCAGTTTTGCCTTCAAGGCTAAATTTATTCAAGACCATTTGACTTCAGTTATTTGATGTATATAAGACTGGCTTTGGAAACTGATATATCTATAAGATATCCGCAATAGGTGCTCCATCCATATCAGTAAAAGCTTTATTTTCTCCAGCCATGCCCCAAATAAATGCATAGGCAGAAGTCCCTGCTCCTGAGTGAATGGACCACTCTGGCGAAATAACCGCCTCCTTATTGCGCATCGCAAGATGTCTCGTTTCAGTAGGCTCTCCCATGAAATGCATCACCAACTGATCATCCGGAATGTCAAAATAAAAGTAGACTTCCATCCGTCGCCAGTGGGTGTGAGGTGGAAAAGTATTCCAGATACTACCTTGATGCAACTCTGTAAAGCCCATCACCAATTGACAACTTTGAATACCGTCCTCATGAATGTACTGAAATATAGTTCGCTCATTGCAGTTTTCAGATGAACCCAAGTCTACCCTGTTGGCATGCTCCAGAGCTGCTTTTTTCGTAGGATATGTTTGATGAGCCGGGGAAGAGTTGAGATAGAATTCTGCGGACTGGTCTGCGTGATCACTGGCAAAGGTTACATCTTTGGCTCCACGCCCGATGTACAGGCATTCTCTATTGGCTAAAGTGTAAGATTCGCCGTCGACCTTTACAGTTCCAGCCGCACCCACATTGATAATACCAAGTTCCCTGAGCTCAAGAAAGTAGCTTGCTTTTGTTACTTCCTCCATGGCAGGTAGTGCAATAGATTCCTTTTCGGGAACTATCCCTGCGGTAATCATACGATCATGCATGGAATAAACCACCTGGATTTGGTTGGCTATCATCAGGTCTGAGATCAGAAACCTATCTCTTAACGTTGCTGTATCATAATTTTTTACATCGCTCGGATGAGCGGCAAAACGAATATCGACCTTCATTTCTTGATAATTACTCTAATGTTTTGATTAAACTGTTGTATTGCTGCTGTAAGAGCCTCTTTAAAACCCCTGTTAGTAGCAAAAACTTCATTTTCTAACTCCCAGCCGGCATAAAATCTAAACGCATATTGGCCATTGCTAGGTACCATGTAAGATAAGTAGGTCGAGGTAATACCTTCTCCCTCACTCGGCGCTTCTGCACTCCCCGCATAGGTGTTTTCATCGATCATCAGGGCCATTCCTAAGCCATCCTCGTTTTCACTCTGATCGCCATGCGTATATAATACTTGCCATCCTGACTCTGAAAACTGATCTAATGGTAGGCCTTTCAAATTTACAATACCTGTCACCAACGTGTCTTGAGGAGTACCACCGATAAGACGGACGCTACTCTCATACCATCTCTTATTAGCAGATATGCTGATCTCTTCTTCGAGTCCGTAGGACCGGCCAGCAACCTCCCAACCCTGATACGTCAGACGCAGAGTAGACCGAATAGGGCCATTTTCGATGATCTGAAACTTTGCTTCTACTGTCGGACCCAGACGATAGGTTTTACCATTTTTCAGCAGTGCAAGTGCCCCAGCCCCAAGTGATGAGCCCACTTTGAGTACATCCATACCCCATGGTTGGAGTTTATGATAGTTTTCTCCAAGGCCAATAGATTTTGCCAGCAGCTTTTTATCGGTTTTACCAAAAATATCCTTTCCATTACGACTGTCAAAATAGCTTCTAAAGGCAACTAACTCACTCTCCCAACCTGGGCCTTCATATTGATAAAGATAGGGCCAACTCTGAGGCTCATGCGCTGTATCCCTGACGAGCTCTTGCACAGGGTTAAAGTAACCTTCTCTGCCTGGCCTGTGGCCCAAATAGACTTGAGTGCGGCTAGTAAATATCGGATACTCTTTGACAGAAGTAGCGGCAATATCCAGCGTCACGTTCTGACCAGACGGAATGCTGACCAAAAACATGAGATCATCACCTGCCAATTGAGTGGGTACAGTATCTCCTACCTCATTCAATACCAATGCTGCCATTCCTTCCGCTATTTCAAGTTGGCTATTGCTAATGATTACAGGAAAATCCACCAGATCAAATGACTCGGGATTTTCCAGTCTGATATGCTTCTTTTTACCTCCACAAGCGCAGAAGGCACAAAAGATGATAGCGCTTACAATAAGATTGATACTGGACTTTTTCATTTACTGTGTAATTTATAAACACTTTTGAAGAGATGCCAGAGTTCTCCAGGTTTTCTCTATCATCACGCATCTATTTTAACTTATATAGATCTGGGCCTCCTTTGGCTCCTGCCTTTTTCTCTTTAGTCTTAATCAGATTTGGGGATTGCAAGATCTTCTTGCGGAAATTTCTTCGATCTAGCTTTTCTTCCAGGACACTCTCATATAGGTCCTGTAGCTCCGTTAAAGTAAATTTAGTTGGCAAAAGTTCTCCAAAAATCACCCGCTGTTGCATATCATGTCTTAGTTGCTCTCTGGCATCACTAACTAAATTCATATGATCAAATCCTAATTCAGGAAGATTTTGGATAGCAAACCAGCGGACTTCGGATATATAATTCTTAGCTATGACTGGATGATTTTCTGGTTTGATCAAAGCATAAAAACAAGTGGTAATAACTCTTTTCACTGGATGGCGATCTACACTACTGTACACTTTGACTTGCTCCTGATGAATACCTGAAAGTCCAGTCAATGTAAAAAGGACGTGATCTGTTGCTTCCTCTAGCGATTGATCATGTTGAACGATCCCACCAGGCAGCATCCATTGATTTTTGAACGGATCTATCGCTCGTTGGACCAGGAGTAGTTGTAACTGCTTAGCCTGAAATCCAAAAATGGCACAATCGACCGTCATCGTACATTCGTAGGATTGAAGAGTTACCTGAGTATCTACAATTTTTTCAGTCAAGGGTGATCTACATTTAGCGGATAAAAATAGGTTGAAATCAGCATTTTGCCAGTTATACAAATCAGTGCGACCCAACGAAAATGACCCGAAGACAATGAAAAATATCGAGATTTAGAAGTGGAAAATCTAAATTGGCGGCGTGAAAGCAAATTGGGGCTCTATCCGAACTTATAAGCATCTTCTTTCTATTCTGGTGCTATCATCCATATATGTCTTCCTATCTATTCTCACTTACCACCAATTAGGCACTAAAATAGTAAATGACTCCCCCAGGTACCTTGAATATGCTGAACAATTAAAGAGCGGATTCTATTTTGACCGACACAACTTTTGGTATCTTGGATACGTTTTCTTCATCTTTTTGATCAAGGTTTTTACACAGGAAGTCGGGGCAATTATACTGGCTCAACATCTTTTGTCTTTGATCGCATTGCTGACTTTGTACAAGGCTTCTTATGCTTTATTTCAGGATAGAATGAAGGCGACCATAACAGCTTTGTTGTTTATATTTTTCGTGGAAATCAACAGTTGGAATGCCTACATATTACCAGAGTCATTCTACCTTTCGATGACATGCTTTTCGCTATGTTTTCTTATCCTTATTTTTCATAAAACCAAAAATTGGTCAACACTATTGATGGGTTTTGTGATCGTATCGGTTACTGCGCTCTCCAAACCAACAGGCATCGCACTTCTGATGGCCTTGGCTTTTAGTTCATCCATGCTAATCAACCTGAAATGGCGCTGGCCTTTGCTCGGTATAGCAATGGTGGTATCTCTGCTATTAGCCAATACTATGCTTGATACTTTTCGTGTTATTGAACTGAATTATGTGAAAGGAGAAGTGGTCTATGCAGTCGGGACACTGCCTAACGATGGACTTTATGACCCCTTGATATTGGACGTACCTAAAGACATGGTGACAAGTGCTTCAGATCAAGGTCCCGTGATGCAGATCGTGACATTTATCGTTCAGAATCCCTGGTACTGGACAAAGCTGTTTTGCTTAAAAGTTTTTTTCTTCCTGACACATGTTAGGCCATACTGGTCTGACTGGCATAATTTATTCTCAGTTGTCTTCCTGCTCCCAATGTATTATCATGCAATCAGAACGCTCCGCAGTGGAATTCCTAAAACCATCTCACATTTCGCTGTCAGCTATCTTTTGATTCATATTATAATCATCGGTATAACTTCGGTGGACTGGGATGGCAGATTCCTGGTTCCGTTGCTCCCAGTCATTTTCCTCTGTGCTACACCGGCTATTAAAAACACCCTAATTCACCTGAGGCTTATGGCTAAAGCGCATTGACACGCTCCAAAAGCTTGGGACGATGAGATTGACTGATCGGAATGATCTTTTTACCTACTTGCAAGTTTGCCTGATCTATATTTTCTATCTTATCCAATCTGACAATAAAGGATCGATGCACTTTCATGAAATCCGTTGCCGAAAGTTTCTTTTCAACACTAGTGAACGTGCCATGAACGAGGTAGGTGTTCTTTTCCAGAAAAATTTTGACATAATCTCCAAAAGCTTCAAGGTATAGGATTTCCTTAGCATCTACACGAACCAAGAGAGACTCATTCTTCACAAAGAAAGTATTGTCCATGTCGTTTCTACCCGGGCTCCCCGCATCGATATTGCGCTTTGCTTTGGTAACAGCTTTCAGAAAACGAGGATATTCTATAGGCTTCAACATATAATCTGTTGCCTCTACCTCAAATGCTTCTGAGGCATAATCCTTTTTGGCACTAATTATAATTAATTCAGGAGGATATTTCAGCGCCTTGATCATTTCAAAGCCAGATAGCTCCGGCAATTCAATATCTACAACCGCGATATCGGGTTTCTCATTGATAATAGCCTCCAGGGCATCTATCGGATTATGAAAAGCACCGAGCAGATGCAGGAACTTCGTTCGCTCTACGAAAGTGCTCAAAATAGCCAGCTGAAACTCATCGTCATCTACTATGACTACGTTCAGGTTTCCGGATGTCATCGATATTTGGTTCTTAAATTTACAGTGTCATACTTTTTTTAGGTATTTCGATATGTATCCGACAGCTGATGTGACATTTGAAATATATGCAAGAGCTAATCGCATTATCTCTTCATGTTTAATACTTTTTAGTATAGCTTCCTCTAAATACTGACCTTCACTGGCCAATTGCGAGAAACCTACTGACTTTAAGGAAGCGAGTTGCTTATGAACAAGCGCTCTTAAAGCAGGAATATCCTCTTCCTCAATATTTTTTTTCAATAAGCGCAAATCCTCCTCAAACATATTCAGGAAAATGTGCAAAAGAGCAGTCAATTTATCTTTATTACCTTTCGTTACTTGCAAAAGGTATTCAAAAGAGCTTTCTAGCTCTTGATCGGATAACGGCTGTTCATGAACTTGGCGGTCCTTCAACTTCAATCAACTTGGGGATAATCGAATCAATGCTAAGCCTAAAATAAACTATGATGCAATTCTAAAAAAACTGATACGGAAGAATTCCTGAAATAATAACATAACCGGTATCAATAAAAAAAGGACTTTGTTGCCAAAGTCCCTTTTCAACCAGCTATGAATGTCCATGGCCCGCTAGGCCATATTCATCTTCTACAAAAGTCTGACAATAACAGATTAGAAGCATTAAAGATCGTTGGATAATGAAAAAATCAGGTCGAATAAAGTGAAACCGTCGTCGAATTACGAGATTGATTAGGTCTAATTGTGGTATCAGCGAAATTCTTACTCTTGAAATTGTACAACAAATGCCAATTATGAAATATTGCCTACTTATAAAACGTTAATCGGTTTAGCTTTGACAATCAAATCTAAAAACTCATCGAAATGACTAAATTTTTCTTTCCTTTTGTGGTTCTGACTTTGGGATTTTTTAGCACTTACGGTCAAAGCGTTTATCTCTCAGAAGCAGGCATGCGCTTTGGGAATGATATTTCTTTTGAAGCCACTCTCCCACTGGCTACAGCTCCTAGATTACACCCGGCACTGTATCTAAACGAAAATGGTGTGATTGTAGCCTCATATTTTGATTGGATGTTTGGCATTGCTGACGGCCCTGAAGGGCTCCGCATTCACCCCGGAGTCGGCCCGGAACTTTATTTTATAGATGATGTCGCTTTAGGGATAGCTGGCAACTTCGGAGTTGAATATGCATTTGAATTCCCCATGTCAATTGGATTTGACTGGCGACCTGCAATTGTCCTTGGAAATGATGACAACCTGATAATGGACAATTGGGGAATTAGTGCTCGCTATAGGTTCCGTTAGACTGGAAAGTGGCTCTTAGGCCACTTCTACTAGTTCTATATCAAATACTAGGTCTTTCCCGGCTAATGGATGATTACCATCAATTTTGATACTGGTGTCGGTTACTTCAGTAACCAAAACCTGCATTTGTTGACCTCCATCCCCTGTAGCTACCAGTGTCTGACCTACAGCTGGCTTCAAATCTTCTGGTAGCTGATTTCGATCAATCTGCTGAACAAGATCATTGTTAACAGAGCCGTATGCCTCATTGGATGGGATCGTAACTGTCTTTTTCTCATTTAACTCCATGCCATCAACTGCTGCATCAAAACCTTTGATCATCTGGCCAGCTCCCACTACAAATTGCAATGGATCTTTTCCTTCTGATGAATCAAATACCTCTCCGTTGGTAAGCTTACCGGTGTAGTGCACCTTGACGGTGTCATTTTTTTGTACTGCCATTTTTTGTTTTTCAGCAGGCAAAGATACCAGAACCTGCTTGTTTACCTAATGGATGTATTTTAAGAACTTTGTTAAATAGAGCAGAGCATAAAGAAAGAAGGCCAGACCTGATGTCCAACCCTCTTTGTCAGTCAGAAATTGTGTGGGATTACTCTTTAGTGATTTTTAAGGTTTGCTTAAATGTCTTGTCACTGTCAGACAGTACCAGCAGGTAAAGGCCTGATGGTAAGTCTTCCATGTTGATCTCAACCTGCTGCAGACCAAACTTAGGGTTGAGGTCATGTTGTTGCATCTTCAAACCGGAAATCGCATAAACAACAGCCTCCAGGTTGTCAACCTGTCTATTGACCCGATAAGATAACTGCAACTTGCCTTTTGTAGGATTGGGATAAGTGACTATGTCTTTCAAGAAGGGTTTAGGATTTCCTAATTCTTCGACCAATTCCACCTGTATACCTTCATCGGTCACAACTGCTTCCAGTACAAACTCATTGTCTTCTATAGTTCCGCCAGCACCTACCGTGAATTCAATAAAGGTAGTGGAGTCCATTGGTACTCCAGGGAATTGAATATTGATCCTATAGTCTCCATCTGGGATCTCACCAAAACTAAAGCGCCCCTCATCATCCGTCTCAGTATATGCTACAAGATCGTAAAAATCCTCCTCACTACGACCCGAACTTCTTCGCTTACTAAGAGAACACCCTGCTCTACGAACCCTACGGCGAGCCTCATGACGACCAGAACTCTCTGTAAATTCCTCTTCCACTGTTCCTAGTACGCTTCCTGTTCCTCCTCCAATGATTGACCCAAGGTTAGAGATCATCGTGATGTTGATACCTTCTGATTGCTCTCGTAGGAAAAGGGTATCAGCATCTAGCCAATCAAGAGCGCTGATATAATGCGTCTGTGTAACGGTGTTATCTGATTCATCTGGTAATACCTTTAAAATGAAATCACCAAGGACAACTGCTTCAAACTCATAACTACCATCCACTACAGGTACGGTGGTAACGGAATCATACTTGTTGCCTAAATCTCTAATCCTATATACGGTGATCTCTCCAGCGGCTAGAGAAGTCTGATCCTCTTTAGTCACCAAACCAAAGATTTCAGTTTCAGCGATGATAGTTTGCGGCGCCACGCCAATGGTTAATTCCGGTAGAGCAGGATTGCCTACCTCCACATCGTAGGTGCCCATGGTGAAAAAATCCAAAGCTTGGATCGTATAGCTACTATCAGTAGCTCCAGCTATGGATTGACCTCCAAAGGACCATTGATAGGTATTTCCCTCTCCAGCTACGTTTGCCAAAAGTACCCTATTGCTTCCAGCAGCAATAGTATCATTCACCTCAATACCCAGTGTCTTTTGAGGAGAATAGGTGAAGTCGTAAGAACCATCATTTTTCAATAGTTCCGCAAATGGCAATCTGTTATCTGAAAGATTCAAAGTATTTAATACAGGAAAACCTGAAATGTCTGGCAAACCGGTTATCTCATTATTTGAAAGATCAATATCAACAAGTCCCGTAATATCAATAAATGATTCAGGTAGATTGCCAGTCACTCCTGCTCCTGACAAGTCGAGACCAGTAACCCTGTCTCCTACAATCTCTAGTCCCGTCCATGAAGCGAGATCCCCTGTAGTCCAGTTTTGAATTCCTTGCCAAGACGAACCACCATTATCAGTGAATAGATCCACAAGAGCGACACTATCCCTTTTCAACGTAGTGATTCTGATACTTGCCTTAGCTGTATCCGACAAGGTACCATCGGACACCTGTATTTCCAGATCATAGTCCGGTTGTGTATCAAAATCCAGAAATGATGCACCTGCAACAATGATCTCACCGGAAACACTGTTTATAGAAAACTCACTATTGACATTGCCACTAAGTATTTGAAAAGTCAACTCATCATTGTCTGGATCACTGGCCACCATGCTGCCAACAGATGTCCCGTTGGGACTGTTCTGATCAAGTGTAAATTGCTCATCAGCAATCATGGGTTGCTCATTGACATCTTGCACATCAATCGTGATGGTAGACTCTTCAATATCCAACCCGTCGATAGCCCTAACCTGCAATACAAATTGCTGATTCAGTTCAAAATCAAATAATGCACTGTCAGCAACAGTCAATGTCTTTCCTGATAGTTGTACCGCTCCCAATTCATTTCCTGACAGAATGGTAAGACTAACCTGATCGTTCGCTGTCATTAGTTCGCCAATCAATCCACCCTGCAAAGCATTTTCTGCTATCATAAAGGTTTGATCCGGTAACAATGCCTCCACTACTGTGATTACCCTGGTATCGGTAACATCGCAGCTATTCTGTGAAACAGAGTAAGTAATTTCAAAAGTACCGAGACCAGATATCTGTGTGTCAAAAAGGCCATCTGCAGTTAGATAAGCTGTTGTAGTCCATACTCCAGTATCTGGAAAAATGTTGATCAGCTGGATTGGCGTATTTCTGCGAGGGAGTTCGCCATCAGGTCCGGCATACACGTCAAAAAGTACTTTATCAATATCAATTCGTGCCAAGGCACTTTGGCACCCTTCTACACTAGTTTGCGAAACATATATAGCCGTATCCTCCTGAATGCCATTGAGAAAGTAAGTATTGCTACCAGATTCTTGCAAAAGCGCAAGTCCACCATCTTCATCAATACGCCAAAAAGAAATAATGCTCTCCGTCGCTACAACTGCTACTGATTGAAAAGTCTGATTCTTACATAAGGTATAATCCTGAACAGTCGGCGGTGCAGGAATGCTTGAGCAGACGTCGAAAGCTACTCCTTGAGCATGTGACCATATACCATCGTTATCCCTGGTCGTCACAAATAACGTGTGGCTACCGTTGCTGAGGCTACTGACATCCAATGCTATATCTTGGTCTACCTCTTGGCCTGGAGTAATTGTGATTGGCGTACCAGTCCCGGGAGCAATTATACTGTCCAAGCTATATTCTGCGTATATGATATCCGCTCCAGATGGGAAAACCGGACCTCCTGAGGAGCTATCCTGAATGTAGATCACATATCTTGAAGGGACACTCCAAAGACCATTTCCTTGATTGGCTCTGATAAACAGGTCATGTGCGCCAGCAGACAGTGTATCTGTTTCTACATCCACAATAAATTCTATCTCATCTCCTGTCGGTCCGAAGATCGGGGTACCATTACCTATACCTGGGTCTGCATCCCAGTAGTACTCTGCGGTAATAATTTCACCAACTCCTGGAACAGCTTGATCGACCAGTGTGAAACTCAAAGTTTTAGTCTCTAGAGCAGTGGATATATCAACTGAATATGCACCCGCAGCCAAGCTATCGATATGATTGACCTCCGTCTTCCCTGTCGACCAGGAGATGGTAAATGGTAACCCATCTGTATCAATAGCTTCCAATATGATCAGACCATTGCTTTGACCTATGGTATTATCATATTGTACTGCATCTACTCGTACCGAATCGAACAAATACAAGTTAATTGCCTCAGATCTAAATGATACTCCGGATCTGGACATCCAGGCAAAATATTCACCTTCTTCAGTAACAGAAATCATTTGAGTGGTATCTCCCGTGTTCCACAAATAGGAAAAACCAGAGGGTGCTGTTAAGGTAAGCGTATCTCCTTGTAGCAATGAATCCCCTTTATCTGCGATCAGACCGTTACTGAAGTCATCCAACACGAGTAAATCTTTGATCGCACTTACAGAACATCCTCCAGGCTCTGAGACCAGAACCTCTACAGGATACACACCCTCCATGGTAAAACTAGTATCCACCACCACCGTATCATATTCATAAAACTTATCCAGACCAAAATCCCATAGTATTTCAGCATCTAAACTGGCATTTTCAATTAAAGCAGTAAGCGTAATCGGACTTCCAGATGCTACAGGAGTGTGATCAAAGTCTACACTAAGGCCTCCACAATCTACCGGCTGGATAAATACATCATTGGCAGCTGCAATACTCCACTGCCCACCAGCCGACTGGACCCTAACAATCAACTTGTGAGGACCAGAACTGAGGCTATCCGTGCGAATACTCCTTTTTGAAGCTACACTGTCGGAACGAACTATATCAAGAGGAATAGCTTTCCCGGGTCCCGGGTCATTATCGAAAAAGTACTCTGCAGCCACAATACTTTGGTCCACAAAAATCACCTCTTCGGATACAGGTACTATCACGAAGAAGCTTACACGGGCTGGCGGACTCCAAAGCCCATCACTTTGCTGAGTTCGGAAGTAAACGACATGCAAGCCTGGACCAATCTCACCAATATCTATTGCCTGCGATCCTTCTACGCTATCAGCAACATTCACAATCACAGAAGTACCTTCCCCTAAACCAGGATCAGTATCAATGAAGTACTCTGCAGCAACTACATCCCTGTCTACTTGAGGTACGACAAGGATAGTGGTATCAATCACAAAAAAGAAAACCTTGCTTGGCACACTCCACGAACCATCTGCTTGCTTTGCCCTGAAATAGACAGGTGAGCGTCCAAAGGCAAATCCATCTGTATTGATTGAAAATGAGCCCTCTATTGAGTCTGTGCCGGTATAGGTCAGAGAGGTTCCATTCCCTGGTCCCGGATCAGGTTCAAAGAAATATTCTGCTTGCTGAATCTGTGCCTTTGTCGCCAAAGATGAGACAAGCAGAATACCTACTACAATTCGGTATAAAAACTTCATAGCATTACCAGGTAATAGACTTAGTTACCTGCTTTAGCTTTGAAATTGATATTTATAGTACCTCCTACCGGAACAGAAGAAGTACCATCTAAAATTGTCAATTCTGTAACAGTTGGTATTGGTGGATTTGCTCCGACCTCATACGGATATGTCCCTCCATATATGCCTATCTCGTCGCCAGTTATGCCAGCGGTAAGAGCTGGGGAACCAGCTTGTAAATGAAAATCATAGGCAAAACTAAATGCAGCACCGGAGGTAGGGAAATCCACAAAAAGAGGGTCTTGATTCAATACATTACCAGTTCCAGTATTATTGTTACTGAACAACCCTGGAGTATCATCTTCGGTAGTCAGATAAAAAAGATTATGATTCCAGGTGATCTGCTCATAATCTGTATTGTACAGTTCATGCCCATAAAAAATATTCTCTTCAAAGACGACACCAACGGCATTACTAAGTAATCCATTTGCTACATCATTGATGAAGATATTGTTGAGAAATCGTACCCCACTAAGGTCATTGAAAGTTTGTAGGGTGTTACCAGCATTCCTCGTCAAGGAAGCATTCACCCTGAAGCTGTCTAAAATACTATTATAGTACGTGATATCAATAGTCTGATTGGGTCTGTTATAGCTAATCAGAATGTCATCATTCGAGAAGCAATTGATGATGTTGATGTTATTCAGAGTAGAAACGGCATAAAAATTATTGACACTTAGCCTACCCACGTTACAGCGATTGATGGTAATATTATTCAACTGATTGTTAACATCATCAGTAGACGTACCGGCGTAAGGGTTTAAGGTAATTGTTGAAGTAACGAGCCCCATCAAAGTTACATCATCAGCCCCTAAGGAGCCATTGGCTCTTGAAAGTGTAAGACTACCAACAGTGGCTCTCAAGCCTCCATTGTTATGATATCCTTCCCCAATAATGACTATGGGTTTTTCAATATTAAGGTTACCATATGCCGTGGTGGAGCCATAGATTAATATCGTATCTCCAATGGCGGCAGCATCGTAAGCTTCCTGGAGCACACTATACTGAGCTGGTCGTTGTGGGTCCGTACTCAGTGTAAACACTGTCGCTTGAGTACTGAAACTAAGCAATAATAGCATGATAGCTAGCGAAGGAAATGTAGACTTTTTCATGTTGGACGGTATTTTGGAATTAAGCGTGATTAAAAATTTACAAAGCGATTAAGCAAAAATAGTAATTTTCCTATAAGAAAATGTATTATAAAAGGTTAACAATAGGTATACATCGATTTCTCAAGCAGATTGTACGATTGGGATGATGTCTGATAGATTTGCACAGCATTAAACCAAAGCACACACAAGCCATCCAAAAATGGTTGGTCATATCTGCTGATCTAAAAATGTCTGTAGCGGGCTGGGCTATAAAAAGCGAATCCGATGTTCGGATTCAGACTTTTGTTGCAAACGTTTTATGATTTATAAAGTTTAGGAAATTGCAGATTTTATTTTGTGCGACTGATGGTAAACTGGACCAACTGCTCTAAAGAATTGCGATACATCGATTCCGGGAAAGTCCTTAAAATATCTATAGCGTCCTGGTGAAACTTGTTCATGACCTCAATGGCATAATCCAGGCCACCTTTTGATTTGACAAATGAGATCACTTCCGCTACATTTTTAGGTTGATCTGCACTTTTCTTGATTAGCTTTTTGATTTTTGATTTTTCACCCTTTGTAGACTGAGACAAGGCATACAATAGTGGCAAGGTCATTTTCTTTTCCTTAATATCAATCCCCGTTGGTTTCCCGATTTCATAGGTACCGTAGTCAAAAAGATCATCTTTGATTTGAAAAGCCATACCAACTTTTTCACCGAACTGCCCCATTTTGGCGACAGCTTCCACACTTGAAAAGACAGAGGAAGCCCCAACCTCACAGCATGACCTGATTAAGCTGGCAGTTTTCTGGCGGATAACCTCGTAATAAACCTCCTCTGTAATATCCAGTTTTCTGGCTTTCTCCATTTGCAAGAGCTCACCTTCACTCATTTCCTTTACGGCATGGGATACGATTTTCAATAAATTGAAATCATCATTTTCCAGTGACAATAGGAGCCCTCTTGATAACAAGAAGTCGCCAACAAGAACAGCTATCTTATTTTTCCATAATGCATTGACCGAAAAGAAACCTCGTCGATAGTGAGCATCATCCACTACATCGTCGTGAACCAAAGAGGCCGTATGCAACAACTCGATAAGAGAGGCCCCTCTAAAAGTCGCTTCTCCTATGGTCCCTGAGACTCCAGCACTCAAGAATACAAACAGAGGTCTCATTTGCTTGCCTTTACGCCGCACGATATAGCTTGTTATTTTATCCAACAGCATCACATTGGTCTTCATGGAGTGTCGAAACTTCTTCTCGAATTCCAACATTTCCTTTGCCACAGGGGCTTGGATGTCTTGAAGTTTTACGGCCATAGTCTTAAGCGTACAATATTAACATGAGTGATCGGATAACCCTACCCTACAGAACTAACCTTTTGTCTTATTACAGAGGTTTTTTAGATTTAAATGATTTTTCCCGCTACTCACTATCATGAGAAGAGCTAACTATTTTTTGCTCGATGTATTTACAAAAAAGCGCTACGGAGGCAATCAACTGGCAGTATTTCCTGATGCTCGGGAAATACCCGAGGACCAACTACAGAAGATTGCTAAGGAATTAAACCTATCTGAAACTGTCTACTTGACTCCGACCGGGGATAGTAAGAAGTATAAGATGCGAATCTTTACACCAGGTTTAGAGTTACCCACCGCAGGTCATCCAACGATTGGTACAGCTTTCTATCTGGCTCGCGAGCTCGATCATCCGTCTGATGCTGTTTTCAATTTTGTCCTGGAACAAAAAGTTGGCCCTATACAGGTCGCGGTAGCATTCAAAAACAACCTTCCAGAGCTGGCCACAATGGACATGCCAACACCACGATTCGGCACTAAATATGATCACCTTCGAACTGAGATTGCGCAAATGCTAGATTTGCAAGAATCAGACCTTCTAGAAACTCCGATACAGGAGGTGTCAAGTGGTGTCCCCTATATCATCGTGCCAGTACGAACACTCGAAAGTGTTCGTAAGATATCCTTTCAAACCAACTCATGGAAAGCGCTTAAAAAATCTTTGAACAATGCTTTCATCTATGCCTTTGCACCTCAAGGTCAAACAGCTACAGGAGATCTACACGGCAGGATGTTTGCACCTGATGCAGGCATTCTTGAGGATCCGGCAACGGGCTCTGCCAATGGTCCGCTTGGGGCTTATGTCAAGTATTATGAACTGAAAGAGGGGCCTTACCTAAGTGAACAGGGTTTTGAAATGGGTCGGCCAAGTTTTATCCACATAAATATTGAGTCTAATAGCCAAAACAAGATCGAGAGTGTCAAAATTGGCGGGAATTGTATCTTTGTTGGCTCAGGTACCTTTTTCTATGATTAAGTGCCAAGCCCGAGTTTCTTGACTTTGGTTTTTGCTTATCTTCGTCGCACATCAGCCTATTGAATGAAAAAAAACAAGGTCAGATACTCCGAGATCATACCTCGAACCAAGCAATGGCCCATCGTTCAGCTCTCCAAAAATCGGAAAAGATTTATCCGAGAGGTCACTCAGGAGTCTTTCGATAACATCAAAAAGATAGCCAGAGGTAAATCTCTCAGAGAAGAACTCGAAATGACCGTCTATCGGGAAAAACTCAGAATGAAAGCTAATCCCTGGAAAGTAGACCCCAAGGACGAACGTGATTTTTGGAGGCATATCCAACATAGACTTGTCGAAAGCCAGGGGAAGCCCGACAGCGTTCGGAAGGAAGAGGAGATTTTAAAGGAAATTGTTCAGAGATATGCCGAAGAGATCGCTGGCAACTTCAAAAACACCTACTACCGATTTGCGAGAGCTTTTGTCACCTTCGGTTTTGCCAGATTGCTTAACGCTGCTCGGGTGAAAGGATTCACATCGCTTTTTAGTAAACAACTGGACTTGGGAGACAAAATCAAGATCGTCGGAGAGCCGGAGCACATCCGATCATTGGCCAAGAAAGGCACCGTAATCATGGTCCCGACGCACTTTAGCAATCTGGATTCTATTTTGATTGGTTGGGTGATCCAGTTTTTAGGCCTGCCGGCCTTTATCTATGGAGCAGGACTCAACCTATTTAACATCAAGATCTTCGCATACTTCATGAATAGCTTAGGTGCTTACAAGGTAGATCGGAGAAAAAAGAACCCTGTTTATCTGGAAACGCTCAAAACATATTCGAGTCAGGCACTTCGGTGGGGGTGTCACAGTTTATTTTTTCCAGGAGGTACCCGATCCAGGTCAGGACAGATCGAAAAATCACTAAAACTCGGATTGCTGGGTACATCAATAGAAGCGCAAAGGATTTTGTACGAAAAGGATGGCGAAAAAGCTAAAAAAATCTTCATTGTCCCTGTCGTTATCAATTACCAATTTACCCTGGAAGCACCAGCCCTGATCAATGAACATCTGAAAAGAACTGGACAGGAGCGGTATTATAAGGAATCAGATGAGTTTTCCACTTCATATAAGATTGCCACATTCCTGTTGAAGTTTTTTACAAAAGGCTCCGACATTTCGGTCAGTATAGGCAAAGGAATGGATATCCTGGGAAACTATGTAGATGATAATGGCCATAGTACGGATCACAATGGTAACCCAATCCATACGCGAGATTATTTCATTAGTAACGGAAAAATAACCATTGATCCTCAGCGAGAACAAACGTATGTCCGTATCCTGGCACAACGTATCGTAGAAGAGTATCACAAATACAACCGAATTTTCCCTAGCCATCTCGCAGCTTTTGTAGCCTTTGGCATGTTGCAAAAGCAGAATCCAAAGTTGGACCTATACAATCTTCTTAGACTGCCTGAAGAAGATTTGACCTTGGACTACAAAGAGTTTAAGCGTAATTTTAAAAAACTGCGTAAAAGAGTCTTGAAACTACACAGGAAAAACAAAGTGGGCATAAACGAAGGACTCAAAGCCAAAGCAGACTTAGCAATTCTCAATGGCTTACGAAACCTCGGTATGTATCATGCCAAGCGCCCCATGGTTCTCAAAAAAGACAGAATCATTGTTCAAGACGCCAATACGCTGTATTACTACTACAACAGAACAATAGGTTATGGCCTCGAGAAATACGTCTAAATCAATAGGTGTGATCGGAGCCGGCAGCTTCGGAACCGCAGTAGCCAATATCCTGGCCGAACAAAATAAGAAAATTCTGCTATACGTCAGAACTGCAGAACGTCTGAAAACGGTACAGAAAACACGTAAGAGTGCAGGGCAATCATTAGCAGAAAATATTGAAGTCACGAATGACCTGTCACAAATAGGCAATCTGTGCGATGTCATATTCCCCATCGTTCCCTCAGCTAATTTTAGGGATATGATGCGAGAGTTATCCCCATTTCTTAAGCCCTATCATATCCTAATACATGGCACAAAGGGATTTGATATCGTTGGCATCAAAGACGATGAAGAGCGTCTGTCCAGAGATCACATCAAGACCATGAGTGAGGTGATTCGCGAAGAAAGCTCTGTGGTGCGAGTAGGGTGTCTGGCAGGACCAAACCTGGCGGGAGAGATTGCCGACAAAAAACCCGCTGCGACAGTAGTAGCCTCCCAGTTTGACGAAGTGATCAAAATGGGCCAAAAACTGTTGAAAAATGACCGCTTTCTGATATATGGTAGTAACGATCTAATTGGAATAGAACTATGTGGTATTCTAAAAAACATTATTGCAATAGGAGCTGGTGCCATCGCGGGTTTAGGTCTTGGTGAAAACGCCAAATCACTTTTCATCAGTCGTGGACTGGTAGAGATGGTACATATAGGAAAAGCGCTCGGGGGTAATGCTCAAGCCTTTCTGGGACTAGCAGGGGTAGGTGACCTAATCGCAACCTGTTCTAGTAACCTGAGCCGAAACTTTACCGTTGGTTATCGACTAGCCAAAAAAGAATCCATTGAGACCATCAGTAAATCAATGGAAGAAGTAGCAGAAGGAGTTAGAACAATAGGTCTGATCAACTCAATGGCAAAGACCTACAAGGTACGCAGTCCAATTACAGAGACCCTTCATCGCATCATTCATGGTGAAATGTCAGTGGACGATGCACATACCTATCTGATGAAGTTCCCTTTCCGCGTAGAAATAGATTTTATTTAGACCTGTTTCCTCATGCCTCGTTGCATAGCCTGAACGCGCTGTAACAATGAGGGGTGTGAATAATGCACGAAAACATAAGCCGGATGAGGCGTGAGATTGGAAAAATGATCAGCACTCATCTTCTTCAATGCCGCTGTCAGAGGCTCTCCCCCGTAGTGTTGTACAGCATATGCATCAGCTTCATATTCATTTTTCCTACTCCATACGTTCATAAGCATACCTAGTAGTCGGGAGATCGGTGAATACAGGATACCAAAGGCAAGCACATTCAGATGCAGGGCCGTCTTATCCCCTCCCATTGCCCAGCTCACCTCGGTACTTAGTACCATCTGAGATAGCAGAAAAAGCATAAGCCCTACCTGAGCTATTCCGAGAATAGTAGATGATATGATATGCTTTTTCTTAAAGTGGCCTACCTCATGAGCAAAAACAGATGTCAACTCTTCCACGGTGTGTTTTTCCACCAACGTATCGTATAGGACAACTTTCTTGTAACGACCCAACCCGGAGAAAAAGGCGTTCCCTTTGCTGGACCTTTTTGATCCATCCATCACAAAAATGTTTTTCAATGGAAAATTGACTTGCTCACTAAAAGCTTTTATCGCCTTTTTCAATGAGCTCTCCTCCATTGGCTCCAGCTTATTGAAAAGAGGTAAGATCAGCGTCGTATAAAACACATTTACAAACAATAAAAAAATGGTAACCACTCCCCAGAAATAGAGCCAAAAACCAACGCCAATAGCATTTACCATATATATAAACAACGCAGCTAAAATCCCGCCTATTAGAATGGCAAGGACATAACCTTTGATCTTATCAAATACATAGGTCTTAAGTGTCATCCTGTTAAAACCATACTTTTCTTCGATTTTGAAAACGCTATACAAATCGAATGGTATACCCAGAATATCAGATACCAGAAATATGACACCAAAAAACATCAAAGAATTGACAAGGTCATTTGGACCGAAGCTACGTATCCAACCATCCAACCACCCAAAAAGCCCCAATGATATAGCAGCGATCGTAAGCAAGAAAGAAAACGTGGTTGAAAACAGTGAGAAAACACCTCTTTCTCGTTGGTACGCTTGAGATTTGGCATATTTTTCCTCATCATAAATACCAGCCAACTCATCAGGAATAGCTTTTCGGGAGCTTCTTAAATTCAAATAACTTAACACACGTTCAAGCAAGTAGTCAAATGCCAAAATCCCCAGCAAAACCCAAAATATAGTTTCCTCTTTCATAGTGCTCCTGAACAAATTCAATTCAGCAAACTAAATAAATACTTTGGAGAAAAAGGTTTGCTATATAATTTGCAGGTCACGAATCCACTTCAACTATTCTAATGTCTAGGCAAAAACTGGTTTTAGCCCTATGCTTTATCTGCGCGGCATACTTGTCTTTTTCTCAAGACAGTATACCACTTATCCACTCGACAAAAGTTATCCAGGAGGGAATCCGCCTTCATGACAAAGAAAAATTTGATGAGGCGATTCAGCTCTACGAAAGCATACCTACCGGAGATACCAACTATATGTGGGTCCAATCTGAGTTGCTTTTCTCCCTCATTAAGCAAGAGGAATATGCTAAGGCTATCAGAAAGGGTGAAATTGCATTACAAAGTAAAAACGAATATCAGGCCCATTTTTTTGTTGGATTAGGTAACGCCTATGACCTCAGCGGTCAGCCACAAAAATCAATTGCAACCTATCTAAAGGGACTATCCCTCTTTCCGTATCACCAACTGCTGCACTATAACCTTGCAAAGACCTATTTTGACCAAGAACAATATCCGGAAGCCTGTCGGTCCGCTCAAAAGTCCCTGATGGTCAACCCATTTCATACCAATAGTCATTATCTCCTTGGGAAGATTATGATCTTGACTGGCCAGAGGACAAAGGCCATGTTGAGTCTCTTGACTTTTTTGGCCATCAAGCCCGGAGACAATGGCACCCTAGTTTTATTAGAAAACCTAGTCAACAATGCACTTCGCGAAGAAGGATCAATAGAACCTTTCGATGGTAACATGATTTTCGAATCACTCGATGCCATTCTGAAGTCCAAAGCTACTGATGACCCACGCTTTGTTTCTGAAATTGACTTTGGGGCCACTATCGTAAAAAAAACCGAATTACTATTTGACATTCTACGATATGATGATTCATCCCATGATTTTTGGATGAGGTGCTATTCCAAATACTTGGTGGAGCTCCACCAAAAAGGACATAAACAGGCTTTCATATACTTGATCCTACTGTCTACTAAGAAAGAAGCCGTCGAGAAATGGAGAGATGCCCATCAAGACAAGACAAAAGCAATGATCAGTCAAGCTAGCGAGGGCATACGTCATTTTCGAGAATCTCATCGAGTAGAAATTGGTGGAATCGAAGCTGTCTACAAGTTTTGGTATTTTGATAATGGAAAATTAAATGCCATTGGCAATAAGAATGATGAACTTAAGGTTGGGCCGTGGCTATTCCTATACGGTAATGGACAGCCAGAGGCGATAGGAAGCTATGACAACCAGGGAAACTATTTCGGAGATTGGCGTCACTACTATCCTAATGGTCAATTGCAAAAGGTAGCCACATATGACCAGGATGGAAACATCAAATCACCCGTTATTTTTTACCACGAAACCGGTAAGATTGCCAATATCATCCCGTACGTCAACAATGAGATCCATGGGCAACTTGAGATTTATTACCGATGCGGCCAACTTAAGGAATTGCTTCCTTATGTGAGCGGAATCAATGAAGGTAAAGGTGAGATATTTCATGATACTGGGGAAAATATGGTCACCTACGAGATGAAAGCAGGACAGTTAAACGGTGCTTACAGCTATTTATTCCCTGATGGCACGGTGAAAGAGCAATACCATTATGTCAATGGTACATTAGAAGGAGCATTTATTGCCTACTATAAAGACGGCTCTGTCCGGCAACAGGGCTCATATGCAGAAGGTCAGGACAGTGGTGACTGGTCAGGTCTTTATAACAATGGAAAACCTCAATACCAGGGTCAGATGAAGCAAGGAAAAAGGGTAGGAGAATGGAGATTTTATAATGAAAATGGCCAGCTTACAGATATTGAGAGGTACAATGACCAGGGCCAGAAGCACGGTGATCAAAAAAGCTATTTGTCCGATGGAGAACTACGAACCGAACTTCGCTATAACGCTGATACATTGATCGGCTATCGTTACTACAGCCGAAACGGCCGATTGATTGATGCGAACACTCTAAGCAATGGAAACCTGCACTTTCGTGCCTATCACGCCAATGGAAAATTGCAACAAAGTAAATACTTCAAGCAAGGCAAAGTCCAAGGGCTGGTCGAGGAGTACCATTCAAATGGGATACTGAAAAGTAAGATTATAGTTGAGGATGGATCATGGCAAGGGAATTATGTGGAATATGATCAGAAAGGGAACTTATCTTATACAAGTCAATACATCAATGGTCGTCAGGACGGATACTATATCGGATATTACAGCAATGGCGCAAAATCCCTCGAAGGATGGATAAAAGATGGAAAACAAGTGCAGACCTGGCGATCCTATTTCATCAGTGGCACGATAAGTGAAGAGTATTACTACCAAAACGATGTCTTACATGGCGACTACACCGTCTACGCACCAGACGGAGTTATTTTCCAAAAGAGAAGGTATGACGAAGGCCAAATGGTAGAACTAAATGAATATGATAGTCTTGGACAGCTTATACATACTGATGCATTTGATCCTGCTGGCGATACAATCATCTATCACTACCCGGGGGGAGCCATCAAGCACTCCGAACCGGTAGCTTGCGGGAAAGGAGTGGGCAATGAAAAGGATTTTTACCCAAACGGATCTGTAATGGGCAAAAAATCACTGTCTCATGGTCAGTATCAGGAAGAGTTCGCCGTTTACCAATTGGATGGTAGCCTGGAGCAACATGGTGGATATGAATCCGGCAAACCTAATGGTAACTGGAAGTGGTTTGAGGAAGGGTCCCTATCGGTAAGTGGTAGACTCAAAGAAGGAAAAAGACATGGCAAATGGCAGTGGTATCACGACAATGGAGCATTAGAAACTTCAGCGCTTTACTATGAAGGAGATCTGACAGATACCGCCAGAAGATATGATAATACAGGAGCCCTCGCAATTGAAAGACTATACCTGGATGGCCAACCTTATGCATATCGATACGAACTGCCTGATGGCAGTTTCAAGGTGGTAGAACTGTCGGAAGATTTTTCAGGTCATGTGACAGCTTACTTTAAAAATGGGATGAAGTCTGCAGATTACCGCTACAAGAATGGATTTAGAGAAGGTGAAGTGGTCTTTTTCCATTCTAATGGCAAGATATACGAGAAATACTCTGTAAAAAATGGTGATAATGAGGGGGTGAGGTCTATCTACTATCGCAACGGCCAGTTAAAATCAGTTACTCCATTTCATGTTGATGAAGAGCACGGTCTTCAACAATTTTACTACCCCAACGGTCAAGTCAGAAAAATGGTCAACTGGAAACTTGGCCGAAAGCATGGCGTAGAAACCATATATTCAAAAACAGGTGAGATATTGAAGAAGACCAACTACTGGAACAATGAAATTTACCAATAAAGCAGTTGCATGCTGGATGACAATTGCGTTTGTCATCTTGAGTGGGTGGGAAGCTTTTAGTCAGAAGAGGCCAAATATTGATGAGCTCAAGGCACAGTACCCTGAAGCTCATGCTATTTTCAACAAATATTGGGAGGACGTTACTGTGGATCTGGTAGAAGACTCACTCATTATCTCTGCTGTCCATCAAGAGGAGATTTTGCATCTTACTGAGTCATCAGACTTTCAGGCAAAAGATAGAGTATATACTTCTTCCTTTACGCAGGTAGATAGCATTAGGGCTTTTACCATGGTGCCGCACAAAAAGAAGTACCAAACACTGGAAGTGACAGACTTCAAGGAAAGCTATGACTCTGATTCCTATGTCTTCTATGATGATTCCAAGTTTATCAATTTTACATTCCCAGGTGTACAGACCGAAGCTATTACGTCTCTATACTACAGAGAACGTATTATGCAACCCCAATTCCTTGGGACCTTTTTCCTCACCAGCAATCTGCCAACTAAGCACTTTAGGTACACAGTCACTGTCGATCCTGGAGTAGAGCTGGATTTCAAATTTTTTAATGGGGTCGAGAAACATTTACTACATGAAAAAATACTCTCCAATGGCAAGAAAAAGTATACCCTAGAACTTTTTAACCAGCCCAAGACTAAATATGAGGGAGGTGGCCCAGCGTATCGGTACTACGCCCCGCATGTTACATGCCTCATCACTCGTTATACAGCATCCGGCAAGGTTGTAGAGGTACTTTCTTCTCCAAGATCATTGTTCAACTGGTACAGTCGGTTTATAGAAGGCTTGCAAGAAGAACAAGATTCTACTATCACTGCCCTAGTAAATGAGATTGTAGATGAGGACGATTCTGATATCGAAAAGGCTAAAAAAATTTTCTACTGGGTAGAGGACAATATCAAATACATAGCATTTGAAGATGGCATGAGGGGGTTTGTCCCCAATAAAGCTGGAACTATTTGTCGTAATAGATATGGCGATTGCAAGGATATGTCTAGTATCACCATAGACATGCTTAGATTGGCGGGTTTGGAGGCACATTTCACATGGATCGGTACTCGTGATCTGCCCTATACATACCAGGATATGCCATCCCCCCAGACTGACAATCATATGATTGCCACCTTATTCCTGGACGGTCAGCATCATTTCTTAGACGCTACTGGTCAGTATTATCCATTTGGATTGGCTACATCTATGATCCAGGGCAAAGAGGCCATGGTCGCACTAGACGATCAGAACTTCACCATCCTAAAAGTACCGGAACTTCCCAAAGAAAGCAGTGTAATGAGCGACTCTGTCAGGATCAGCCTGAAAGACGGCCATGTCATTGGGCGTGGGAAGCTACATCTGACTGGCTATGCTCGGGTATTCAACACATTTAAATTGATCCAGTCCAATACCCAGTCCATCGATGACTACCTGCATCGTCTTCTCGGCAAAGGCAACAATAAATTTTTTATTGAAGATTACAAGATACACCACCTAAAACAATGGGATAAGCCAATTGTAATTGACTATAAGTTTCGCATAGAAGACTATTATCAACAAATAGGCAATGAATTATATATCAATCTTAACCTGGATCGTTCGTTCGATGGTGGGAGCCTCATCAAAGATGACCGCAAACTACCATTGGAAAACGAGTACCGATATACGAATACCAGTCATATCGAATTAGAAGTACCTAACAACTACGAACTACTGGAAATTCCTAAAAATAATAAAGGTGAAAGTGAGGTCTTTGGATACGGCATTACCTATGAACCAAAAGACAATATGATCTCCGTATCCAAATCCTTTTACCTAGATTATCTGCTCATGGAGTCAGACCAGTTTGCTGATTGGAATGAGAACATCCTGAAACTCATCAAAGAGTATAACAATGCCATTATCCTAAGGCAGAAAAACATTTAAACATGAATATTAAGACTAGCATCACCTTATCTCTCGCTCTTTTTTGTCAGCTAATCTGCCGTGCAAACTCAGAATACAACTGGATGGAGAGCAGGGATAGGTATGAACTTGATAAGAACGAAAAAGAGCTCGCCGTTATTAAGTTGAAAGTCCATAGGCAATATGATTATCGATATGATCCCAATACTAAGGACCTCATCGTATACTTTACCAACCATCAAATCACATTGGTCAACAACGATAATGCATTGGCCCGTAATAACCGGATATACATTCCAATTGGCAACACACTAGAGCTTGTGGAAGTCAAGGCCAGATCCCTAAATCCCGATGGTACAGTCACCATTTTTGACAACCGTAACCTAAAAGAGATCCAAGATGAAGAGGGAGGAACCGGCTTTAAGATTTTTGCCATCGAGGGAGCTCAGGTTGGAAGTGAGATTGAATTTTTGTATACAAAAAAACAGTCTGCCAGCTACTTTGGGATGGAATACCTTCAGGGCAAGGAAGAAGTCAAAGAGTTTACCTTCGAACTATCCTGTCCCAGCAATCTTGAGTTCAAGTTCAAAAGCGACTATGAGTTAAGTAAAATGGTGCAAAAAGATGATGAAGAGAAGGTCAGCCGATATATTCTGAATGCCAAAAATCTTCCGGCTATCTATGAAGAAGATTTTTCGGCATACACGCCAACTCGCCAAAAAGTAGAGTTCAAACTGTCATTCAACAGCGCCCATAGCAAAGGACGACTATTTACTTGGTCCGATGCTGGTAAGAGGATTTACGATCAGATCATGGACTTTGATAAAGATGAAAAGAAGATCCTTCAAAAATTAATGAAAGACATCAAACCTGGTGGCGATGAAGCGAGCAAAGCACTTAAAATTGAGCATTATGTGAAAAGTAAATTTTACTTAGACGAAAATGCAGGAAATGAAGCAAGTCACCTTAGTTTTATTCAAGTCAATCACTTCAGCAATGAAAAAGGTCTGACAAGACTGATGATGGGCTTATTGAAGAATGCTGATCTCTCCCCTGCCCTTGTGTTGACCTGTGATCGTACTCGACTGAAATTTGACCCTGACTTTGAAAACTGGAATTACCTGGATGACTACCTGATCCACCTCCCAGGTATTGATCAGTACATAGCGCCCTACGACTTTCAATTCCGATTGGGAGCAATTCCATTTGAGTTTACTGCACAATACGGGCTTTTCGTAGAGGAGAAGCCGATACAGGACTATACTTACCCTATCGCTGACGTTCGCTACATAACACCGCTGCCAGCTAAAGAGAGTTTTGACAACTTGGATATCAAGGTCAATCTAAACGAAGATCTAAGTAGTACATCGCTCTACATGACGCGCAGCTTCAAGGGCTATAATGCTTATTTTATCAAGGCCTTTTATCCTACGCTCGATCAAGCACAAAAGGATACTTTTATGGAAAACCTTATTAAGTACATTGCCCCCGATGCCGAGATCAAAAGCAAGGAAGTTATCGATACCAGATTCGACGCAGAAGGTTGGAGTGAACCATTTACCATAAAGACTTCTTTTGAATCCAAATCCTTTATCGAACAAGCAGGCAACGTCATTTTATTCAAAGCGGGTGACCTCATTGGTGAGCAGTCTGAGCTTTACCAAGAGCGACAGCGAGTGTCTCAAGTAGAAAATGATTATAATCGAGGTTATCTGCGAGAAATCACTATTGATCTACCAAAAGGGTATCAGGTTCAAAATGCTGAAGATCTCAACATGGATGTTTTTGTCAAAGAAGAAAACGAGCGGATCTATAGCTTCAAATCATGGTTTGAGTTGGAGGACTTGACATTGAAAATTACTATAGAGGAATTCTACGATAAAATCTATTATCCGAAAGAAAAATTTGAAGACTTCAGAAAAGTGATTAATGCCGCTGCGGACTGGAACAAGATCATTCTGGTGCTAAAACCTATTTAATGTAAATATCGGAAAAGGCTAGAAAGAAAAACAACCATTATTCTCTTCCTTAGAAGGGTAGGGATGGGCGGGATAGACCAATGTTTTTCTTTTGATAGGAGTTCATCAGAAAATGAAAGGTACCGGACATTTCAATTCTCGTACCTCCCTTGGAGGTTTGAATGGTGTCAGCGTAAATACGTAAGTAATTGAGATCTCATGTGCTCCTCCGCTACCAATGCCCAAGTCCGAGAGCGTATAGTCGAAACTATATCCAATAGAGGTTTTACCAGCATTGATGCCCGCCAAAAACACAAGCGACTCATTGTTGGGTGTACCGGCAAAAGTCTTCAGCGGAACACCACGATACCAAACACCGAATAACATGGGCTCCAGGGTAAGATAAAAGCCCACATCCAATTGATCGAAGTCTCCTTGCGCTCTATAATTGAAAGATGGAGTAAAACTTCGCTCCTTTCCACTCCTATTCTGGATATAAGGAGAGATCGCCGTAATGGGGATCTTGTAGCCTGCATGCAAGGATATTCTTTTTCTCAAGGGAGCATCTCCTCCGGCAATAGATTGATTTGGCTCTGCCACATGATGCATAGAAAAGCCGAGCCATGTCCTCGAATCAAACAAAATTCCTCCAAGCGAGATGTCAAAGAAATTGGCATTGAGTCCAGTATCAAAGTCCTCCAACGAGATGGGTCGAACTAAACCCGTATCATCAAATTGATCACCAAATGTCAGCTTGTCAAAATTAAGATCGCGCTGATAGTAGGTCAATTGGACTCCTGGGCGAAAAGTCCACTGA
>JAHCMJ010000161.1 GCA_019192485.1 Cyclobacteriaceae bacterium HetDA_MAG_MS6
CCGCACGAAGCAATGATTTACTCATCTCTCCTAGCATACGCTCGTTTAGTACTTTGAAGGCGATAGCGTTGACATCCTCGACTAGGTGAAAGTCATAGTTCTGATCACTAAGTGAAAGAGTAGCTTGCCTGTAAAATGGAGGACGCTCAACGTATTTTGGAAAGGCCACTCTGAAAAATTCCAAGTCCGTCAGGTCGCCATTGAAGTTGCTCGCTTCAGTAACAAAGGGAAAATTCAAACCCATATCTTCATTGACAAAGGTCACTACACCATCCCCTCCCCTTACCAAGGAAAAATTGATGGACCACTCATCCTTGATAGGTCCCAAACCATTATGCCAAAAGAAAATTAGCTCCCCATTTTGCGAAAAACGATGTTTATAGGTTAGATTAAGTTCTCGCTCATAGAAATGTAGCTCTTCAATGAACCCGTTCATGTAAGCTGACCGCATGAGATCTTGTTTCAGTTGATCGGGTACTTCCAAACCAAATAGATCCTTGTAGTCGCTTTTGTATATGTCATATGCATTTCGGTAGGCGATAAAAGCATTGTTGTAATCGCCACTGGCTTCGTAGATGAGCCCCATCAGATTGTGTACGAAAGCATCCCTTTTGTACTTCTTATCAGACTTGTACTTATCACTGAGTTGAGCAAGCCTAATGTTCATTCGTCGACATTCGACCAGAGCGGCCTCGTAGTCCTTTAACTTCATGTAATTCAGAATCTTATAGTACAGGACTAATAATTGTTCATGGTCCTCTGCCCGATAGTCAATCACAGTTGGGTTGGTGAGAAAAGAAGCAGCCTCGTCGGCATAGTTTTTCTGGTAATCTTCCCCTTGCAGGTATGCCTTTTCAAGGAATTTATTGCTCAATTCTGGTTTGTCTAAAAGGAACTGAACTACTCCTTGATTGGCATTGTAGAGAAACTTGGTCTTTCGCTTTAAAGCCTTGCGGTTCTCAGAAAGAGACTTACCGGCTGCCTCTAAGTTTCCAGATTCAAACTCCCGATTGAAATCGTAGTTGAGTTCATAGAAGGAAGCACAGGAATAGGTCCCAAGAGCGATTAGGCCCAGGAAAAGATATTTAAGAAAGCTTTTCAAGGTCAGAACAAGCAAAAATGTTCAAATCTGATATTCGCTATCAGTTCTTGATGTATTTCTTGATTTCTTTATCGCCAATCCACACTTTCTCATTGGTTTCAAGACTAGCAAGTTCAAGATTGACTTTATAGTTTACCACCTTTTCCCTCTTATAAGAATCTGTAATAGAGGTAATTACACCAAACATCATAAAGTCAGCGCCTAGTTCTTTACCCCATTTGGCTTGCGTTTCCGGAGATGCGAATTCACCTTGTTGCGCCCTCTCCTCTCGGATCTTTTCTCTAAATAGGTCATTTTCGACTACCCGAACTAGCCCAGAGTTAATGAACTCTTTTTCGATATCCTTAATGAAGGTTTCAGACTCGATGTGCTCTGCACTCTTATTAGCAATGATGCCTACAATAATCACAGGTTTGCGATTTTTGGCCTCGGCAAAATCACTTTTCCATGGTCTGTTAAGTACATCTTTGATCATGGCCTCAGCTACTTGTTTGGAATCAGTATCATTCCATCTACCACTGAGGTCGATTTGCTGATCCGGGCTGACCCTCGTCACGCTTCTCGAAGTGCAGCTGGCAAGCAGTAATATGGCCATTGCGAGCATCAGGGTAGAATTAACAGCGTTTTTCATCTTTGATATTGGTTTAAAGCAAAATTTCATCATTAAAAGCAGAGTTAAAAATCTGCCTTGAGCTTAATATTCAAAAACCTTGCCGATAATGAATTGGGTACTGCAAAAGATCCGCCAGTCACATCTTCAATCCAGGTATAAGATAGCGTATTGTCCGCTGCAAGGGCATTTAGTACTTCAGCTCTGATCCAAATAGTTCTTAAAAATTTGTTGCGCTCTATTGTGAAAGATTTAGAAAGACCTAAATCTACTCGGTAATATTCATCCCCTTTAAAGGCATTTCTAAGCGCCGCATTACCAGGTGGACCTAATGGATATCCCGAGCCAAATACCATGTTTAGATATACGCGCAAAGTAGGGTCATGAGGCATGTGATCTTCAAAAAACACCCCCAAGTTGATCCGTTGATCCGTCGGCCGACGAATGTAGCCTCTGTCATCGTCTACTAGATCTTCTCTGGTATTCAAAATACCCAGGCTAAACCATGACTGCGTCCCTCGGATAAATTCGCCATTGAGTCTGAAATCGACTCCAGTAGCAAAGGCCTCAGCAGAATTTGCAGCAAAGTATCTGATACGGATATTATCTACGTCATATGGGATTACATCCGATATTTTCTTGTAGTAAATCTCCGAAACAAACTTGAAGGGTCTGCCCCACATCGTCAGGGCACGTTCAAACCCGCCGATTAAGTGTATGGATCGTTGCGCCTTCACATTGAACTGGAGATCTCCATCCATATCCCGGAGCTCACGATAGAATGGTGGCTGCTGATACACACCAGCTGATAAACGGAATGAAGTTCTTCTCAACCACTTGGGATTAAACCTGTACTGCAGTCGAGGGCTAAACAGTAGCTGTTCATTTTGCTCACGAAAGTGCCATCTGGCCCCGTAGGTAATAGTATGGACCGAGTCCATCAAGCTCGTGGTGTTTTGAATGTACCCAGTCAATTCAATAGTCTGGAGATCCAGGTCATTAAATGTACTTTCCTCGACGGTAATGAAATCCGCAGAATCAATAAAGCTGTACTCATTAAGCTCATCCTGTATATCATGATAACTTACTCCGAACCCAAACTCTGCTTGATTATTGCGATCGAGGATAAGCTCATGTCTATTTTCAATTGTAACCAGAGCAGCCTGAAGTTTATTTCTCCCATAGCTGAAGTTTGTACCTATACCTCGGACCAAAACACATTCGTCAAAAGATGATGAATTCGGATTGTTATCTAGGTCACAGAGACGATAAGCACCTTCTACTTCATAAAATTCCTTCTCTTTGGTGTACACTGCAGACGCGATCACATGAGATTGAAAGCGATTGCTGAACCGATGCGTCAATCGAGCTCCTGTCTGATAAGTATCATAATCCAGATTTTCCTGTCCAATAAAGGCCGTTTGCAACCGGAAGTTTTGCGTAACGGAACCAAAATCTGTCTGTTGAGAGGTTGGAAGGGTCAAATACCTATTTTGACTATAGGAGCTCAACCAGTTGAGTTTAGTCTTATTGATGTAGCTTGAGTTCTTGGGTGTCAAATCAAAAGTCAACATGGCCTGGACATCTGAGAACTTGGGGAAGTACTGTCCTTGTACCTCCAGGGTATTGAGCAGGTAGCGAGAATCTCTGTGCCTGATACCCACAACATACTTCATTCGCCTTCCCTTCGTACTACCTCCTAGATAGGCAGAGCCTCCCAACAATCCTACTGTCAACGAACCCTCTAATGACTGAGGCTCTATGTAATCAATGTTTAAGCTAGAAGATAATTTATCACCATACTTGGGCTCCCAGCCACCAGCATAAAAATGAATGTCCTTAACTAGGTCAGGATTTACAAAACTCAAACCCTCTTGTCGGCCGGAATTAGCTAGGAAGGGTCGATAAATAGGAATGTCGTTTACATAAACGAGGTTTTCATCAAAATTACCACCTCGTACCGAATACGTAGTAGAGAGTTCGTTATTGCTTGCCACACCAGGCAGTGTTACGAGCACGCGACTAATATCTGCGAAAGGTGTAGGAATACTTTGGGCTGCTTTTGCGTCTATTTGGATAACAGTAGAAACTTCCGGTTCGGCTATGTTTTCATCATCTCCTGATATCTCTACTTTCTTCAACAGTGAAATAGCACTATCCAGCTTGATGATCATATTTTTGCTTTCTGAGATGCTCACTTGATGCTCTTTCGTGTCGAAGGAGATGTGAGAAATCACAAGCGTTACACTATTTCCTGTTAACGACGATAAGCCAATATTGAAAAATCCGTCAACGTCGGTGATTTGTCCTTTATCGGTATCTTTTATCAATACCGAGGCACCCGGAATACCTTGTCCTCCTTGATTTTGCACAACACCTCTTATGCTCGTTTGCTGTGCGGTCAGCTGTTGAAAGGCAAATAAAAAAATGAGTAAAGTCAGCCTGGGCATTCCGTGGTTTAAACGCTTTTCAGCTTGGAAATGGTATATGCAGGATCTTCAGTTCCAAAAACAGCGCTGCCGGCTACAAGCATATTGGCACCCACTTCGTACAACTGTTTCGCATTGTCAAGATTTACGCCTCCATCGACCTCTATAATCAACTCAGGTTGAATACTATCAGCCATTGCTCGGAGTTCTTTAACCTTTTTATAAGTGTTAGGAATAAAATGTTGACCACCAAAGCCAGGATTGACTGACATGATCAACACCAAATCTAAATCTTGAACGATGTCTTTCAGTGTACTTACCGGACTATGCGGATTGAGTGCCACACCAGCTTTGGCTCCTAAATCTTTGACAGCATGTATAGTCCTATGTAGGTGACTACTACCCTCGCTATGGACTGTAATAACTTCAGCTCCACTTTCACGACAAGTTTTTAGATATGGGTTAGGATCGGCGATCATCAAATGGAAGTCGAGTGGTTTGGTGGCGTACTGCTGGATGACAGAGGTGACCGAAAACCCAAAAGAAATATTGGGAACAAAAACCCCATCCATAATGTCGATATGGATATAATCGGCTTCGCTTTGGTTGAGCATTTCAATGTCTCGCTGTATGTTGCCAAAATCTGCGGCTAGGACAGATGGAGAAATCAAGCGTTTTGACATCAGCGTTATTTCTTGATCAGTTTGACTTGTTTGACAATTTCGTTTGAGCTAATTCTAAGGAAGTAGACCCCCCTTCTATTGACATTCATATGTAGCTGCATGAGATTGTCAACTGGTTTTTCATCGATTCGGTGAGATTGGATTAGCACACCCCTCGTGTCGAAAAGTTCGATCCTGACCGGAAATTTCATGGCGCCATTATGAAATTGGACAAATACCTTGTCTCCATAAAAAGGATTGGGGTATACTTTGACCCGATTTTCAATAATGTCATCGACAGACAATATTCGACCAGTAATACGACGATAGCTCGCTACCCCATAGCCCAGAAGACTATCCGGACTGCTAAACCTAGAACCTGATGCCCTAAGTGCATTAATAAGATCTGTATTGCTCCAATCTGGATTAGCCTGCCATATACCAGCTGCCAATCCCGCAATCATTGGTGCTGCCATGCTAGTGCCAGCAGCATTACTAAAATTTCCGTTTCGGAATATATCAACCTGACTGCCTAGTGCCATGACGTCTGGTTTGATCCTGCCATCTGGAGTCGGCCCAACAGAACTGTGTCCTGCTCTCTGGTAAGATTTAGTGACTGACCCAACAGCTATTACCTGCTCTCCATCTGCTGGTGACGATACGTATTTTTTACTGGACAACCCGGAATTACCAGCACTGGTAACCACAAGTATCCCTTTGGTCGAGGCGATAGCTGCTCCTCTGGTAACTACTGCTGTCATGCCATCCAGATCTTCGAAGTCGTAATTCATCGAAGGATCGTTGAAGGTGGTGTATCCCACCGAGGCAGTTATGATATCTGCTCCAAGGCTATCTGCATATTCTGCGGCGATTACCCAATTGTACTCTTCGATCCGAAACTCTGACTGGGTATCTTCTGTTACGCAAAGGACTATATCCGCTTCGGGTGCAGTTCCTTGAAAGAGTCCATATTGTCCGGTGATCAAGGAGAGCACAGCGGTCCCATGATCACTATATTGAAATGGATTTCCGCTATTAGCCACAAAATCCTTGGAAGCTACCAATTGACCCTCGGTAAACAAATGTTTGAAAGGTTCATCAACATGAACATTAGGAAAACCGCCATCTAATACTGCTATGATCATTCCTTCCCCCCTGTATCCATCTTCATGCATAACATTGGCTCCTATCATCTTCAGTTGTGTTTCGACAGAAGAAGTTGGTTCGCTAGAAGGTGAGTTGAAAGTATCTGGTATCGTATAAGGTGATTGATCTCTACTAAGTCTTGCTCCAGCAGCAATGTACTCGACTGTAGACACATACTCCAAAGTCTGCAATGAAGTAGCAAGCCCCTGATCTGCCTGGATCAATGCCGCGTTAAACCATTTTGAAGTGAAATAGACATCTGCTCCTGCCGTTGTCAGACCGTCCAGATAGCTTTGGACAACAGGTAAGTCTTCTTCTGTGATCGCAATAGCTTGATTGGACCTTCTTTCGATTGCACGAGCGCTAAGAAACTGCTCCGGGTTTTCAATAGTGTAATTAGATCCATTTTTATCTGTAAAGAAGACCATATACCTATTGACCTGACCTGTCAGCGAAGTGAGTGACAGCAGGATTATAAGGAAGGATAGGTTGACTTTATAAAGACCCATAATCTACTAAACGCTGCGACAGGAAACTACCTGACTCTATCTGACCGGCACTGTCGCAGTCTACAGTACAGAAATTTAATATTAGGTAATTCTTCTCAATTAGCCCGATACCTTTTCCGTAAATCTCATATCGTTGGTCTTGATTGACAATATTGGCCTCAATATCTGATATGGTGACCTGGACTAAATCTTCTGAAAGCGCTATCTGAAAAGACGATGGATTGATTTCCGCTTGCTCAAATAAGTAGTCATCCTGAGACAAGGCATTCAAGCTATTACCATCCCAGGATTTTCCTTGCACAATGGGAAATGATAGTTTTACAAAAGGCTGATTATTCTCCGTGACTGCCACAAATCTTTCATTTTTCCTAAAACTCCATTGCTCCTGTAATGTCCATGGCTGACCTTCATCTGATCTAGTCTCTCGAGCAAGAATATAGGTCACGTCTTCACCAGCCACGATGCTATCAGAAATAACCTCCCTAAGCTGATAATGAGATGTATCAAAACCCGAAATCTCATAAGTTATCGTCGTCACATCAAATGTCTGGAACCTCCCAGTGGCTGAGGGATAATAATCCAACCCTAAATCATTGGCACCAGGTTGTTCTGATTCATTACAACCCATCTGAAGGACAATCATTACTATGAGAAGCCAATTGCGAAAAATACTTGGTGCCTTATTTCTCGATTTCCATTTCATAGCGAAGCCTCTGATTGAGCCGCCAACTCATTTTTTTGTCTGAAACTTGAGTGTATCCATCCTCCCCCAATTACGTCGTCGTCTTCATAAAAAACTGCCGCCTGACCCGGTGCAATAGCATGCACTCCTTTTCCAAAAAACACTTTCATCGTATCTCCGACTTGCTCGATAACGGCAGGTGTGCCATTATCATTGTATCGCACCTTTGTCAAGGTATCCTTACGATCTCCTTCGATGGAAATATACTTTTGCATGTTGAGTTGCTTTACGTACATCCCATCCCTAGACAACTCGTCGAAAGTACCTAACACAACCCTATTTTTATCTTTTTGAATTTCAGTAACATAGACAGGGAAACCTAAAGCTATTCCCAGGCCTTTACGTTGGCCTACAGTGTAGAAGGGATAACCCTCGTGAGTGCCTACTACTGTCCCATCCTCTAGCACAAACTCTCCGCCAGCAACTTCGTCTTCCAACCCCTCTACTCTTCTTCTTAGGAATCCTCTGTAGTCGTTATCAGGGACAAAGCATATTTCGTAAGATTCCGATTTCTTGACGAGTTCATGAAAACCCCTTTCAGTTGCCATGTCACGGATTTCTGTCTTATGTAAATGTCCAAGTGGAAAAATCGTTCGGCTTAGACTTTCCTGAGAGATCCCCCACAAGGCATAGGACTGATCTTTATTGATATCCTTTCCTCTAGATATTACATATCGGTCGTCTTGCGCTCTGACTTTGGCATAGTGTCCCGTAGCTATAAAGTCGCAGTCTAGTTGGTCGGCCCGTCTAAGCAATGCATCCCACTTGATGTGAGTATTGCAAAGTACGCAGGGATTTGGTGTACGACCGTTGAGGTATTCATTGGTGAAGTGATCGATCACAAAATCACCAAACTCATCCCTGATATCAATAATATAGTGCGGAAATCCAAGGTTTACCGCGATCTCCCTGGCATCATTGATCGAATCCAGACTGCAGCAGCCTGTTTCTTTTTTGCTCCCTCCTGAAGTATTGTAGTCCCATGTCTCCATGGTCATACCAATGACTTCATAGCCTTGATCGTGTAGCATTACAGCGGCCAGGGAGCTGTCAATTCCACCGCTCATTGCTACTAAAATTCTTCCTTTTTTGCTCATGGTCTTGCTTTTCGCCAGGTTCACAGCCTGGTTTACGCTATACTCAAATCCAACCTCACGGTCAATTATTGTACAAAATTACTAAATCCGATGTGACTTACCCGATGGATCCTCGGACTCGTGCTGTAAACGACCTTAGTGCCGTTTTTAGATCATCTCCTTGCTCTATGGCCTCTAGTACTTGGATTGCGGCATACGCGTGTGTGAGCTGCTCCCCTGTGTCATCTCCCTTTACCTCAATAGCTGGTGCTTTTTCATCGGCAATATCTTCCTCAGCCTTGCGTAACTGGTCAAGACTATAACTTTCCACCAGCTTTTTAATGACAGGTATCTTCATCTTAGTTAAGTTTATTCAAGAGCCCTACAAGCATTTCCTCTTTGCTCGTATTCACTCCTTCCAATAATTGACCATCTTTAAAAACTGCAAAGTATGGCAAATTCGTTACGCCCGCGGCTTTCCGGGCTTCCGGACTCTTTTCGGCGTTGATGTCAAGAAATGTTACTCCGGCAAACTTTTCGTCTCTTGCTAACCTTTTATACTTAGGTGAAAACAGTCTGCAGCTTCCGCACCAATCTGCATAATATTTTACTACTACTTTATCACTTGCTGACAATTCTTCCTCAAATTCCGAATCGGATACTTGCTTTACTTCCATGGGTGTAATATCAATATGATCAAAACTTCAAAACCAACATGAAATTTGGTTTATTTGTTCACAAAATTAAGAAAATGAATCTCAAGACCTTTGTCAAAATCAGTAAAGTAAGCAACTTAAGTGACGCTCGTTATTGCGCGGGAATGGGAGTTGATGTGCTTGGCTTTTGCCTGGACCCCAAGTCTACTGATTACGTATCGCCAGAGGTTTTTAAAGAGATAACCGAATGGGTTGCCGGGATTGATTTTGCTGGGGAGTTTGCCAATATGCCAGCTGATCAAATTAAGATTGGCCTGACCGATTACGATTTGCAGTTTTTAGAAGTAAATCAAATCAATCAAGCAGAAGAATTACAGTATCTTGATATTCCTATCATTTTGAAATGGACTGTCAATGCTACCAATGTTGATCAGCTATCAAATGAGCTTAGCTTGGCTTCTGACATCGCTTCCATGGTCGTTATCAACCTGGATGAATCACATCTATCAGCTCAAGTCCAACAGATAGTACAAGAGTCAAAAGATAATATCAAGCTCATCAAAGGTTATGAAATTGACAGCCAGATCACAGCTCATTTAGATGGCTGGCAAGGAATAGAAATGGAAGCCACTAAAGAGGAGCGTCCCGGGTATAAAGACTATGGCCAAATCATGGACATCCTTGAAGTGCTGGAGGAGTACTAGATGTTCATATTACTCACCTTCCTCTCTTTACTTGATTGTCTTGCAATTTCCTACTATCGACAAGGTAATACGATAAGTCGTAAGCCAAAGAAAAAACCTGCGAATCCTAATCAATTTTGATTGAAATCAAAACGTCAGGGTTATTGGCTGACCTTGATAAACGGTAAACGTTCCAGGCGACCCACCAAATCTATTTCCATGATATAAATCCCAGGCAGTAGTTTACTCACATCCACTTGTCTTTCTAATATCGGCAATGTATTTCGTTTACCTGATAAGTCTAAGACTGACACGGCTTCACTTGAAATATCAACTCCTTTCTGAATTTTGATAGAACCAGTAGCAGGGTTAGGATACAGCAAAGGACTCAAACTAGCAAGTGGTGAAGTCACCCTAATCACCTTCGAATACTCAAACGAGCCATCAGTATCGACTTGCTTCAGACGGTAGAAGTAATCAACAGCCCTGGTAACTTGAACATCCACGAATTCATAGTACTCCATACTTTCACTATTGCCCGCTGCTGCAACTCGACCTACCGCAACAAACTCATTTTGATTCATTGAGCGCTCGACATCAAAATAATCTGCGTCGATTTCAGTTGCGGTTGACCATTGAAGAGCAATAGACTGTAAACCGGCATTGCCCACAAATGATACCAACTCAACAGGTAGCAATTGATCTGATTGTGCAGCTATCCAATCAGAGAAAGCTGTTACAGAAAA
>JAHCMJ010000162.1 GCA_019192485.1 Cyclobacteriaceae bacterium HetDA_MAG_MS6
GGAAAATCCAACAATATCTTTTTCACCGATCGCATTCCGGAAAAGCGGCAAAACCCCTCCGGTAGGACCTGAAAGTGAGGCCTCTTGCAAAATATCCAAGTCACCATCCTCGTCTATATCTAAGAGTTCAATATCAAATCCATTGATATTGCCATCCAGCTCTTGCAAAGACCCAAAAGTCAATGCGGCACTGGTGAGGTAAATGCCGAAAATCTGATCTCCATTGAAATCACCTACCATGGTCCTGGCAATATCCAAAAATCCATCACCATTTATATCTCCCAATTCGAGGCTCCGTGTATCAAAAAAATCTCCATTATCTGTGGCTATGGAAACTTCAGTGAAGGACCCACCTCCGTTATTCTGCAGGTAGCGTATACTACTCGATGTGAATCCGTCATTGGTGGTGAAAATCACATCCAAGTCACCATCATTATCCATATCACCCACTTGCGCCAAATCCAGATCAGTAGCACTGGTTTCAAAAAGTGTGCTATCCGAGAACCTACCGGAGCCGTCATTTTCCAACATTATGATACCTTCGGCAAACGTATCTCCGTCAAAACCAGTATAAATCATATCTGTGTCTCCATCTCCGTCCCAGTCAACAGGAATACCAAGATTTGTTAGGGTCCCTGCGGCCTGACTAAAGTTTCCAGCACCATCATTTTTTAATAGCACAACTGATGAACCAGTATTGGCCAATATATCCAGGTCGAAGTCACAGTCTGCATCAAACACTCTTAAGCCATTGGAACCACTTAATGAATCTATCGCATTCTCAGTGCTCCATGTACCATCTCCATTGTTTTCAAACCACCCAATCTGAGTCCCGCCAGAGATGATATCAGGTAATGTATCATTATTAATATCGCCTATGATAAGGTCATGTACTTGCGATGGCGACGTAGTACGACTTGTGTTGATTGCAGTGGTGGAAACAATAAGTCCATTTTCAATTTCGGCTACACCAAGATTAACACCATTGTCATAGACCAGATCAAAATCTTCGTCCAGATCAAAATCTCCCAAACCCATAGTATATATCACCGAAGGACCGCTAATTTCAAAATCATCCTCTTCGATTAAGGTACTTTCTACATCTGTAGCAAGCACACTAAAATTGGTTTTGGTTCGAGTCTGACTGCCATTTGTTATGACAGTAACCTGCGTATTTCCAGCATCCATAGAAGGAACTGTAACGCTAAGACTTCCTTCCGATGCACTTAATATTGTTGCGGCATTGGAACCAAACGTGACTGTATTTTCAGATGCAATGCTACTGAATCCTTTTCCGTAGATCGTTACTGTGCTACCAGGAATAGCGTCGTCAGGCAAAATACTGATATCAATGATAGGATTCTTGACCTGAACTGTCCAGGTCGATGTGAAAGCAGTATTTTCCGCAGTAACTGTATAGGTCACTGGATTGCTAAAGTCTTGAGTACTTCCTGATGTTTTGTCAGAGATAGCACCATCGGACAAAGTGAATTCCGGTGCCAGATTAGACACACTTGTACCTTCTGGAACAAATAAGGTAATAACCCTGGCCGCACTATCAATACTAGCAGGATAAACGGATTCCGCTAAGGTCATATCTGTAATCTCAGATTGTATACTTGCACTGGATATGACTAAATCATCAAAAGCAAAACCCTCAGTCCCGTATGCTCCGCTACCTAGATTGGTACTCATCCCAAACCTAAAATAAACAGTAGATTCCCCCAGAATACCAGCAGGTAATTCATGGGCAGCCTGCAACCATCCACCGGAGTTACCCTGCCATCCTCCAAAATAATTGAACCAGTTGAGGCCGGTTTCATTTGATCCTAGTTCATTCCATGAGCTGCTGTCCGTGCTATATTGCAGGGACATGGCATCAAACTCACCAAATTCCTCATTGATGTAGAGATCATAATTAATGGCAAATGAAATGTAACCTGCGGACAAACTAGTAAGATCATAGGCTTGTGACGCCAGGTAGATCTCAGTGAAATCGGTCAATGTAAACTCACCATCCAATTCCGTGACCCAGGCCTTACCACCACCGCCATTGTCGACGCTTATGGTAGCACCTGCTGGTGTCCCCCACTCCCAGAAAGTGCCTGTAGGACTGGAAGATGCCTCCCAATTTCCGTCAGTAGTATTAAAATCTTCATCTACAATGACCTGAGCACCTAGTGAAATGATACCCAAAACAAAAATTGCTGTTAAAATCTTTTTCATACTGGCAGAGGTTTAGAAAGGTGTCGATGGATCTGGCAATAGAGGCGTTTCCTGAGGACTACCCGTTTCCCCTCCGGACAAATTATCAAAAAGCAGGTATCCGCTTAGTCCCGCCAAGCCTAACAAAGCCAGGTTAACGTACATGGGCACTTTCCGCTTGACTATGAATCTCGGCGTATAAACAACATCTTCCTTGTTCTTCTGATCAGTGATACGAAAACGATAGTTTTTGCCGGGTTTTATATCTTTCGGGATTTCTAACTCGTATTCTCCCACATTAGCGATATTGGTATAGGTATGAACGATCTCGTCATTCTTATTGAAGAGATCGAATGTCAGCACATTGCTGCCACGTCCAGCCACCCAGGTAATGTTGTAAGGGCGTCCTCGTTTCATGGCATTGATATCTTCAAACCCATTGAGCTTGACAAATGGAATGTATATTTTCCCTTTTATCTCAAGTGCCACGTCCCCTTTAAACTCTTCCCCAAGTTCCTCCCGAGCGTGCCAGATAAGACGCTTGTTACCTCCTACGGGCTGATCGAGTCCAATATCACCTTCGACTTGTTGCATAGGCTGCACGTAATTGTCCTCAGAACTGTATAGACTGAGCGTATATCTATGATCCAGATCGTCGTCAATCAAGTCATAATTAACAATGACATCACCCCCTTTTAGCGAGACGGACTTGATCTCCAGGTTTTGCGTATATGCGGAGTGAAGGAATATAAAAAATAGTGAGAATAGCAGGATTTTAATCCCGCCTGGGAGGCGATTCTTGAAATTCATAATTGGCTTGTATTTGGTCTAACTGGTCGTTTGTTTCAGTAGGATGAACCATTACTTATTCAACCAACAAAACTAAAGACCAGAATTAAGGTTTTTACAAAACTTCCGCTAAGACAAGACGAAAATGGTTAAGTCGGAATAATTCCGTAGTGAGTATAAAAAATCATCGGACTAAAGTCGAAAATGATAAGATAAACTGAAGGAATTTACACAAAATTAAATAAGTCATGGTTGATAAGTTATTGAAAATCAATTGGTTAAAAATTTGAAAAGTGAAAGGCACACTGGCCTATTTGTATCTAATCAGGGCACAGTATGCTTCTGAACTTTAAGTATGCTATTAGTAGCTACAGGCGAGTATGAAAATACCTACTCCACTATTTCAGGTTTTTTCAAAAAATAGGTGATCCCTCCTATCACCAAGATTCCAATACCAATAAGACTCTCCATCGGTTGAGCATATGCCGTATAAGCCAGTATCCAAATACTAAAAAGAATAAAAATGATCTGGATATAAGGCCGTAAAGGGCTAGTAAAAATACCCTCCTTTTTCTTGAGCCAGAGGAGTGAGGCTACTGTGAGCGTACCCATCAATTGTAGCACAAAACCTGCATATAACAGCATCTGCTCAAACGACCCGGTCAATGTCAGAAAAATGCTGATCGCAGATTGCAACCAAAGAGCGCGCACAGGTATTCCCCGGCTATTGGTTGGTACGATTGGCTTCCACAAAGCGTGCTCCTTGGCCATAGCGTGAGTCACCCTCGATCCTACCCATAAGTAACCGCTGATAGTTGCTACTAATTGTATCGCTATAAAGGCACTTACCCAAATAGCACCATTTGCCCCATATATATTTGAGAAAGATATGGTAGCCACTTCCACTTGGCCTGAAAGCTCTGAGAGGCTAGCATGCCTTAGGAATACTACTTGCAGCAGTACATAAAGCACCATGACCAGCAGAGTACTGAATATTAAAGCCTTAGGCAGGTTCTTTTTGGGGGATCTGATCTCTCCTACTACATAAGAAGCGGAGTTCCAACCCACATAGGCGTAGCTCACAAAAATCAAGGAGACGGCAAATCCAGGCAAAAAGAATTCACTACGCCAGCTCCGGTCCCAATTAAGAGCATGGTTTTCAAATGGTATCATGCTGAAGCCCAGAATGATCAAAACCAGCACAAATAGAAGCTTGATCAAGGTAGAAATGTCCTGAAATCGACCCGTCTGTTTGATACTTACAGAATGAATAGCAGTCAGTATAAGAATAACCGATATGCCAAAGAAGTCATTGAATATCGCCCCACCAAGGGGACTCAAATAGCTGGTCATGGCTATAGCAGAAAGGGCAATTGGCGCTGAAAACCCAACAGTCAATGAGACCCAAGCATATAAATAACCCGTAAAAGGGTGAAAAATCTTAGAAAGGTATACGTAGTCTCCACCAGACTCCTTAAAATGGGTACCTAGCTCTGCATAGGTAAACGCACCGATCAGAGCTAGTCCTCCCCCAATCATCCAGAGTAGAATGATACTCCACGTGTTATGAATATCTACCAATTGGTAACCGAGGCTGGTAAAAACCCCGGTACCAATCATGTTGGATATGACTAAGCCTGCTGCTGTTTTCCAGCCAATTTTCTGACTCAACAGACTTGGTTTACAGCTTGAAGCTTACACGACCAAAATAGAAAGCTCCCACCATTCCCATCTGTACTGGTGCATATTTGAAGACGCCGAAGTAGGAATTTGAATAAACCTGTTCGTCGGGAAATACGTCAAACAAATTGTTAGCGCCTACTGTCAGGCTTATTTGGGGTGTAATATTGTATGAGGCGCTGACATCTGTCACCACCTTGCCATCATGCACTTGCTCTTCACCAAATGGAAAACCGTTTCGGGTGACCTCACCAAAATAAGTATTTCGAAGCATGAAAGCTAGCAGGTTATCAGTGAAGCTCAAGGTAAGTATCCCTTTATGCTGAGGGTTGTTAGTCTCAATCAAACTCTTCTCCTGAGGGCCAAAATAAACATCTTCCTGCCCATCAAAGACAGCCGGCAACTGATTGAGATCATCATCTACCTCGGTCTTATTGTAGTTGTAAAGCGCTGAAATCCCAAAACGACCAGTTGCCATGGGGATACCATAGTCCACCACTACATCCAAACCCTTGGTATTCGTATTCACGGCATTGGTAAAGAATCGCCCTGAAGAAGCTCCATTTGCTGAAAATAAGGCCACCAGATCTGCAACAGGACTCCCGAATGGATCGTTACCTAAACTCCCAGTGAGGATGATTCTGTCATCGATATCTATATTATAGGCATCTGCGGAGAATCTCAAGTCTCCCGCGGAGATTGTAAAGCCCACACTGGCATTGACAGATGTCTCCTCTTCCAATTCGGGGATACCTAGCTGTCTGGCAATGTCACTGTCATTTCTGAATATTCCTGAACTGACCAATTCGCCATCTACGATGTCCGTAGCTATATTGTTGAAGTATTGCTGATGAAGTGAAGGAGCTCGGAATCCAGTGCTAATGGCGCCTCTTAAGGCGAAAGCACTACTAAATTCATATCGTGCGGCTAGCTTCCCGTTGATAGTACTGCCAAAGTCACTGTAGTTCTCAAACCTTCCGGCGGTAGTTACTAGAAGCTGTTCTGTAATGTTAAACTCCAAGTCCGCATAAGCAGATATATTTGACCGGCTTTCATCGACTTCATTAAGGGGTGAAAAACCGGGAAAAGAGTTCGCTCCTTCTCCTATGTACGACCCCGATTCACCGGCATTGATCTGGTAATTCTCTATTCTGAACTCTGCGCCGAAGGCAATATTAAAACCACTCATAATGTCGGGATAAAATCGAGTTAAGTCAGCATTGATCGTATTCTGCAAAAAGGAATGACCACCAGCATCAAAGGATGTTGGGCTGTTAGCTCCCAGAGAGTCATTTACAGTATTGCTAACGGTATATTCAAAATCATTCAGCCCAAAAGTGTTGCTGATATCAAAATTCCAGAAGCCCAGATTAGTCTTAAATCCTGTAATCAAAGAATTGTCAATGATATTGGACTCAAGTTCAGGTTGGAATCCATTAGGAAAAATGGCCAGCACATGTCCCTCGGAGGGAAGACGTCTAAAACCAAAACCCGTACCTGAACGAAAATTGGCTCCGCCTGCCGCGTAAAATTCACTCGATACTCCTACGGGCAATGCCAGGTTAGCAAAAAATTGAATGTTTCTGATATCCGCATCACCTATTTGAAAGTTGAAATCATCACGAGTCAACCCCGCAGCAGCAATGAGATCGTCATCTCTTTCTCTTGCTCCATCATTACTAAAATCGTAAGCAAAGAAATTGCCCAGATCAGATTGATCATAGATGACTAAGTTGTGGTTTTGTGTTCTATTGGTACGTTGTCGATCGTTAATCTCCGCCGTTAGGTTGATTGACCCACCATTGCTCCCAACAGTAGCTCCGTAATGCACGTTTGCATTGAATGTCTCACCATCACCGCGAGAACTGCCGCCATAAGTAACATTGGCAGAAAGACCCGCGTCTTTTTTCAAGACCAGGTTGATCACCCCCGCAATAGCATCTGAACCATATTGCGCAGCAGCACCGTCTCTCAACACTTCTATTCGCTCAATAGCTGACGCTGGTATGGAACTCAGATCAGTGCCAACAGATCCGTTTCCAACAGTACTTTGATAGTTGACCAGAGAGGTAGTATGCCTTCTCTTTCCATTTACCAGGACCAACACCTGATCCGGTCCCAGCCCCCTTAGAGAAGCGGGATCGATATGCTCTGTACCGTCAGAGGCGGATTGCCTCTGTGAGTTGAAGGAAGGTGCCAGATAGGTCATCATATCGTTAAGCGTAGTCTGAGGTAGCACTGTTTTCAGCTCATCCAGTTTGATCACATCCACAGGTACTGGTGTCTCCAATTCGGTGCGACTAGGATTTCGGCTACCTACCACTACAATGTTTTGCAGTTGAGTCAAATCTGCCTCCATATTGATCTTCAAGTTGGCCTGCAAAGCTATAGTTTGGGTTTTGTAGCCTACAGAAGAGACAATCAGGGTCGCATTGGCAGGAACGGTCAAAGTGAAGCTGCCATCTCCTCCTGTCGAAGTACCTCTGTTAGTACCTTGTACGGCCACTGTGGCTCCGGGAAGACCTTTCCCATTTTCATCAAGTACGGTGCCTTGTACTGTAAGATCCTGTGCTGCTACTATGTGCACCAAAAGTGTGAATAGAAAGAGTAAAGTGTTCCTCATAGGTAATTGATTGCGTGATAGAAAGATTTGATTCATGCAGTGAATCGGTATTTCAATGATTAAGTTTCTAAATCCGATTGACCTCTAAACATTCAGAGAGCAATTTACAAGTGAATGTATGTATCAACAAATATTCACTTAAACAAATAGATGCACTCTACTAATCTATTTGCTTTACAAACCTATTCACCAAAGGTTATTCCACTTTGCAACTAACTTGGCTGTCAGGCATAGGCCACAATAATCCCATATCCATCAGGATCTTCGATCATCATGCCGTTCTCCTTCCAATATGGGTTTTTTGGTTCCACCTTTGAGATTCCCCTCAATTCAATTTTAGTTTCCAGTTGTTCCAACTCCCGCTTGTTGAAATAAAAAACCAGTAAATCATCTTGATCAAACTCGTGATGAGCAGGTTTATTGGAAGTAGTAAACTCCAACTCCCACCCCTGACCGGGTCTACTTAAAAAGACACCGTCATAACCATCATGGTCCTGAAACTCCCCCGTTTCGACTAACCCAAGTATATCAGCATAAAAAGCCTTGAGTTTTTCAAGGTTATCCGTGTGCCGCGCAATCCTTAATTTCATTTGTTTCTGCTTAAAACCTATCTACTTCAAAGAAGGCGCAAAAATATAATTCTGGAAGGACGCAAGCAAATGACATTCAAACCGTAATTGTCAACCGTCCTAATCCAGTCAAAACATTTCTGTAGGAGTCATTGCATAGCTACATACAACTAGATAGTTTAGTCCGCCGGGTAACAGCGCTTAAAAAATGACCTCAACCGACCTACTACAACAAATAGAATTTATCAAAGAGATCGACAAACTGAAGTATGTCTTCAGGCAGACTTCTCTATTGAACAGTGAAAGACGTGAGAATGACGCTGAACATAGTTGGCATTTAGCCATGATGGCCATCATATTAGTGGATCATTCGAATGAGCCCATTGACCTTTTGAAGGTGTTAAAAATGCTTTTGATCCATGACATCGTTGAAATTGATGCTGGAGACACTTTTCTCTATGACACTCAAAAAGACCATGTCAATACAGAAGAAGAGCTTGCGGCCGCAAAGCGGATCTTTGGACTTTTGCCAACAAAACAAGATGATGAATTGATCCAGCTATGGGAAGAGTTTGAGGCAGGAGAAACTCCTGAAGCACAATTTGCTAAAGCCCTGGATAGACTGGAGCCTATCCTTCAGAATCATTCAAACCACGGTGGCACCTGGAAGAAGTTTGATGTGTCCTACGAGACTGTGATAGACAAAAAGAAGGGAATCGGCAAAGGTTCTAAGGAGCTGTGGGAATATGCTAAATCTTTATTGGAGGAAAGTGTAGAAAAAGGTGATTTGAAAAAAAACCAGCTGTCATAAATCCAAAGGTATCCCCTGCTGTGATGTCTCTTCTTTTGGCAAAACCTCACAGTTGTCCCAAATCCCGTCGGAAAGTGTTTTTGCATATGATCCAGGGAGTCTATTCTCTCCCATCAGTGTAGCCGTACGCTGATGATCGTATCCAAAAGAGCGATGGGCAAAGTCAAAACCTTCCTCATCGTCAAGAATCATGTACCAAACTCTGGAAGTACCATCATTAGCAGGCATACCAATAACACCTGCATTAAGCCAATATCGTCCTCCCCTTATATGGTGAAATGGCAAGCCACAATGACCAGCCAATACAATATCTGCGCGAGATTCATCCATGATTTCGCTTTTCAGTGACCAATTTGTAGACCGAAAGATAAATTGAGCAACATCTCGATATCCACCGTGAAGGACCAAAATACTATATCCGGCATATTGAAAGCTTAATTGATTGGGTAAGCTTTGAAGCCAGTGCTTCATTTCATTGGAGACATGCTTTAATGCAAACGGATACCAGTTCCGGGATAATATATCGCATCTCGTTCCATCATCAAAATTGCAACCGCAATCTTCGTCATCGTTTCGAATTTGTATTTCTACATTCCCAGCAATGCTCTTGATATCCCATGCCTTAACCATTTGTAAACATTCCTCGGGTTGTGCGCAATAACCGACAATGTCTCCTGTGCAAATGACGTTTTCGGGATTGATATTCTCCCTATTTGCGATTGCACGTAAAGCCTCCAAGGACTGTAGGTTGCTGTAGACTCCGCCAAACACCAAAACCTTACCAGAGATGGTGCCTACATCCATGATTTGACTCACTTGACCCATTTAAAAGCAAAAAATACTATGAAACAACAAAAAGTACCTAGCAAGTTTACAGAAAGAAGTGCTCCATAATCCCCCATAGAGAAAACTAGAAATGAAGGATAAAGCCCCAATGTGTAGACCAACCCGAAAAATACCCCAGTCACTACACTAGCCACAAACGCCCCGGAGCTCACTGGTATTTGCCAACAAGCAAACACTGGAGCCAAGCCAATCACCATCGTACCTGATATGGTTGTAGCAGCAAGAATCTCAGGGTCAAACAAGATGGGCAAAGTCCCTATGACAGTGACCAACGCCATCACCTTACGGCCATTAGTTACCGTAGGCTTACCCAAATTGAGATCCACCAGCACCAACTTCGAAAACGAGGAGAATGTGGAATCTAAAGTCGACGATGCGGAGGTGATCATAATCAGGTTCATTGCCAACATGGTAAGAGTGCCCATCACCTGAGCCACCTGCACAGCCGCCTGACCAACAATGCCCATTTGCATGGCATAAACTCCGATAAGGCTGAAAAATACAATTGCAACAAATCCGATAGGAACGGCAATCAGAAAGGACCGCAAAGTGGTCTTGGCATCCGCAATAAACCCCCGATCCGTCATCACAGGATCATGAAACGGATAACTAAAACCCTGCAACAGCGCTACCAGCAGCAAATCCACACCACCAGATAGACTCCAGTCACCAGATTGGAACATCGTCGAGCCCGAACCTTTAGGTAAAACCATTGTCAAAATAATGATAAGCAGACACCCAAATAGCAACATTTGAATCCCATCTGTGAACAACGAACTCT
>JAHCMJ010000163.1 GCA_019192485.1 Cyclobacteriaceae bacterium HetDA_MAG_MS6
CTCTAATTGAGAATATCCAACGTGAAAATCTGAATGCCATTGAAATAGCTTTGAGCTATCAGCGTCTGTTAACTGAGTGCGACCTGAAGCAGGAAGAATTGGGCGATCGAGTTGGAAAAAATCGAACAACTGTCAACAACTACCTCAGGCTCCTAAAACTCCCTCCTGATATTCAGGCTGCTTTGCGAGATGGACGCATCTCCATGGGACATGCTAGGGCGCTGCTATCCGTCGAAAACGTTGATCTACAGCTGGATATCTTCTACAAAGTCATCAAAGAAGCACTTTCTGTCAGGAAAGTAGAAGAATTGGCTAGAGGCATCGTTAATGGCAAAGACACTCAAACGCAAAAGCCCAAGTCCGATGACGCTGATCCTGAAATCAGACAACTTCAAGATAAGTTATCTTCGCATTTTGGCACAAAAATCAGTGTAAAAGCAGACACGAAGAACAAAGGTGAAATTAAAATTCCATTTGCCTCGACCGAGGACCTCAACCGAATCCTGGATCTCCTTGAACTATAGAAACTTAATTTCTAGAGTTTTTCTGGTAATTGTGATTGGCGCCATGCAGCATTATTCCCATGCGCAGATTTCAGAAGACTCGTTATTTTTTGAAACTGACGAGGAATTAGAGATGTTCCAGGAAATATCTACTTTAGACCCAAATAAAGCAGCCCTCCTATCAGCCGTATTACCCGGTCTGGGGCAGGCATACAACCGCCAATATTGGAAGATCCCTTTTATCTATGCCGGAGCCATTGTAATAGGACATTATATCAATTACAATCATCAATTGTATAATAGGTTTCGAACAGCCATCATTGCCTTGGACAATGAGTCCAACCCTCTAATTGAAAACCCATTTCCCAATGCAACGAGAGCCAGTTTAGTTAGATCGCGTGACTTCTTTGAAAGAAATAGAGATTTTCTAGTCATTATTGGTGTGGTCTTCTATGCACTCAATATCGTAGAAGCCCACGTGGCCGCTCACCTGCACGAATTCGAAGTCAATGATGGTCTTTCCCTGAAATTAGAACCCTCAATTCAGTCAGGTCCCGTATTTTCGCGATCAATGGGTCTATCGCTTACACTCAGCTTTTAAGCTTACTTCAAATGAAAATAGCACTTATTGGCTATGGCAAAATGGGAAAAGTTATTGAAAAGATAACTTTGGACCGAGGCCATGTAATTTCCAAAGTCATTGATGTTACTAACCATCATGAACTTGAACAAATCACTCCTGATAATACAGATGTAGCAATAGAATTCACTACTCCTGCTACAGCATTCGATAATATCAGTAAGTGTATAGATCAAGGAGTAAAAATTGTTTCTGGCACCACAGGTTGGCTGGATAGATATAAGGAGATGGTAGATCACTGTGAAAAGAAAAATGGCACATTCCTAACGGCCACCAACTTTAGTTTGGGAGTGAATATCTTTTTCTATCTCAATGAATGGTTGGGTAAGGTCATGAGCGATCAGCCTGATTATCAAGTGAAAATGGAAGAGATTCATCATACTCAAAAATTGGACAAACCTAGTGGGACGGCCATTACGCTTGCCGAAGGCATTATTGCCAACAGCACCAAGTCGCAATGGGTAAATGAACCCACCACTGAAGATGGTGTTGTCCCCATTATTTCTAAAAGAGAACCAAACGTACCAGGAACTCATACTATCACCTACTCCTCTGCGATTGACGAGATTGAGATCTCGCATATAGCACATTCCCGCGAAGGTTTTGCCCTAGGTGCGGTGAAGGTTGCTGAGTGGGTTCAACAGCAGACGGGAGTATTGACCATTAGAGATTTTCTTAAAATAGCATTTTAGATATGTACTTAAACGATTTTAGCCTTCCCTTTATCATCATCTTCGTAATAGGATGGTATGTGCTGCAATCAATAGCGTATTACAAATTTTTTGAAAAGGCCGAGCAACCTACCTGGATTGGCTTTGTCCCATTTTATAACTATTATATCCATCTTCAAATTATCGGCCGACCTACCTGGTGGGTGGCTCTCCTGTTCGTTCCGGTGGTCAATTTCTTTGTAGCCCTGACCATGCATCTCGACCTACTGAAATCTTTCGGAAGATATACATACATAGACCAGGCCGTAGGGGTCATTCTTGCTCCGATCTATATGGTTTACATCGCTTTTTCAGACGCAAAGTACGAGGGTAAAGCCACGGAAATGCCCAAAACAAAAAAGACAGTAACCAAGGAATGGTTTGAGGCCATTGTCTTTGCCGTTTTTGCCGCTACCTTCATCAGATGGATATTCATGGAAGCGTATGTTATCCCAACCCCTTCCATGGAAAAGTCTCTGCTGGTAGGTGATTTTCTATTCGTAAGCAAGATCAATTACGGACCTCGTACGCCTAAGACACCCGTACAAATACCTTTGACGCATGCCAAAATCTGGGGTACCGAGATACCTTCTTATGCCAGTTTTATTCAACTACCGCAACTAAGGCTTCCAGCATTAGATAAAGTGAGACGAGGTGATGTGGTCGTTTTCAACTATCCGGTAGATGATCGCTACAATGCCAGACCAGATGGGGGCTATCACCCCAGTGATCTCAAAACTCACTACATCAAAAGGTGTGTTGCCGCCGCAGGAGATGTATTGCAAGTAAAAGCAGGTAAAGTATATGTGAACAACGAATTGCAGGACAATCCTGCGGAAATGCAAATGCGATACTTCGCCAGAACTGATCAAACTATAAGAGATCGGATCTTTAAAAACTTAAAGATTTGGGAGTACGGCCCAGGTTCCTCATCCGAGGGACAGCCTGGATATGTCATGCACACCACGGAAGCGCAAGCTCGAGCATTGGAAAAATTGGATTTCGTAAAAGATGTTACGCTCATCCTTGACAAAGAAGGGAGAGCAGAATCTCGGATCTTTCCGGACCCCAGGTATTTCCCATGGAATGCAGACTTTTTCGGTCCGCTGGAAGTTCCGTACCGAGGTATGAAACTAGCGGTAGACGAATATTCATTGGCTAAATATGGAACTACCATCAAAAACTACGAAGGACTCGATGATGTCAATATTGATATCGACAAGTTGACAATAGATGGTCAACAAGTGACCGAATACACCTTTCAAAAAGATTACTATTTCATGATGGGTGACAATCGACACAACTCTGAGGATTCAAGGTATTGGGGATTTGTATCGGAGGATTTCATTGTTGGAGAGGCGGCTTTTATCTGGATGTCACTTGACGAAAACGAAGGGCTTCTGAGCAAAGTAAGATGGAGCCGACTATTTAACGGAATTAAGTAGTCTTAATTTAGGAAAGCAGATAGGCTATCAAATACACGATCCCAATGCTGCCTCCAATGAAAGCTGCCATCATCAGGAATCCGATAAGCATATTTTCTTTCTCTGAGTCAGGCTCTAGCTGATTGTGATATTGTTCACTTCCTTGCCCCATAGTACTTATAGATATGGTGTCACCCATTCTGTCTAACGGAACTTGAGGACTAATGTTGCTAGCCTGTGCTCGGCGGACTTACCAATTGATGGTCGTCAGGCCATGACTCGCCAGATAGGTATTCGCCTTGCTAAAGTGTTGACAACCAAAAAAGCCTCTATTAGCTGCAAAAGGTGATGGATGTGGGGACTCCAAAACCAAATGTTTTGATCTATCAATGACGGCGCCCTTACGCTGAGCGTAAGCACCCCATAGCAGAAAAACCAGATGTTCCTTTTCTCTGGACAAGACATTAACCACTTCATCTGTAAACTGCTCCCAACCCTTGTTTTGATGAGACCCTGCCTGCCTGGCCCTGACGGTGAGCGTTGCATTAAGCAAGAGCACACCCTGATCAGCCCATCGGACCAGGCTACCATGCCTTGGAACCGGCAATCCCAGATCGATTTGAATCTCTTTAAAAATATTGATCAAAGATGGAGGCATAGGTATTTGTTCATTGACCGAAAAACAAAGTCCATGTGCCTGACCTGGACCATGGTAAGGATCTTGCCCAAGAATAACCGCCTTTACTTGATCAAATGGAGTGTGGTCAAAGGCATTAAAAATCTGGTTACCAGGAGGATAGACGGTGTGTTTGGTATATTCCTCTTTGACAAAGTTGACCAGTTGCGCGAAATAATCTTTGGCAAATTCATCTCTAAGCTTTCCTTTCCAGCCGTCCTCAATTTTTACATCCATCGAAAAGACAAATTTTTAGGTTGATTTGTTAGTAAATTAAAATTTATTTATTCTAAATTTCTGCCGTTGATCCTTTCATGACGACCGATACTACAAAAGGTGTTAGAGTCACCGTCGAAACAGAATATCAGCCTGAGTATTCCAATCCGGCTCAGCAGCACTTTGTCTTTACTTATAGGATCACCATCGAAAACAGAAGCGAAAATACAATTCAATTACTTTCCCGACATTGGGAGATCATGGATATTACATTCCCCAAGAGGGAAGTAGAAGGCGAAGGAGTAGTCGGTAAGCAACCCGTCTTAGAACCAGGTCAGGTGCATCAGTATGTTTCCGGATGCAATCTGAAATCGGGATTAGGTAAGATGACCGGTTTTTACACCATGGAAAAAGTGATTGATGGCAAATTCTTCAATGTTAATATTCCGGAGTTTACGATGGTAGTACCCTTCAAGCTCAACTGATATTGTCTAGAGCCCAGCCTCTTTTCACGCTAACGAGTTTCCTGTCCTATTACTTGCAAGCTAAAGGCGCACATGGTTTGCACTCACCATTCCTTTACAAACTCTATAATGATGTCGTTCAAAAAAGCCGAACTTTCAGGATTCCCGGTGGTGAAGACCTGCGCAGACGATTGAGAGAAGATCACACCCTACTGGAGGTGGACCACCCAAAGACAGATAAAATAGAGCGTAAGAGTATTTCTCAGATCGCAAGAAAATCCTTAAGCTACCCCCAGTTTAATGCGTTTGTCTATTTATTGAGCGAATTTCTTGGTGTAGAGCAAAGTATGGAAACTGGCACCTCCCTAGGCGTAAATGCCTACTATATGGCTCAAGCCTGCAAGACAACCACCATTGAAGGCTCCAGCGTCATCGCTAAGGTAGCTTTCAACAACCTCAACCAAACAGCAGCAACTGTTGTACACGGCAAACTGATCGATGTTTTTGAATCCACTTATCACCAGGTACGCCCTCAGATTCTCTTTTTGGATGCCGATCATGAGAGCAAGGCATTGGACGGTTGCCTGGAGATCATCATGAGTAGCAACCCTCTCCCCGATTGCCTCGTCATCCACGATATCTACTGGTCCAGAGATATGAATCAATTTTGGAAAAAGCTGCTAACAAATGACCAATTCGTACTAACAGTTGATATATTCCAAGCAGGGTTGGTTTTTCCAAATATCAAAATGGAAAAGCAGCACGTTATTATGAAGTTCTAGCTCAAACTTGCAAAGCGTTTGCAATCAACTAATTTTGCGGCGTATTGAACCAATACCTGAAGCGATGAACGATCAACCAGGAGAAGAAGAAATCCAAGACCAGCCAGAAGGACTAAAACCTAAAAATAGGACAATCATTCTCGTCGTCATTCTTGTGATACTTGCAGGAGTCCTGGCTTTCCTATTTGTACAAAACAGAAATCTGGAAGAAGCCCGAGCAGAAAAAGAAGAGGCCTTAAATCAAGCATTTATTCAACTAGATTCCATTTCCAACGAACTCAACAACAAGATTCTGACCATCTCAGAACTCGGCGGAGAGATTGATACGCTTTTGAGCATCAAGGCACAGTTAGAAAGCGAAAAAAAGGATTTACTCAACAAAGACAAAAGGCAGCAGAGGAGTATCTCAGCGCTACGTGATCGCGTTGGCGGATACAAAGAACTACTACTACTGAAAGATGAAGAAATCAAACAACTCAAGGTTCTCAATGATCAATTGATGACAGAGAACTCCGAATTGAAAACCGAAGCTCAAGAACTTAATCAGTCTATAAGGTCCATTAACGAGGTGAAATCGCAGCTTGAGGAAAAAGTAGCTCAAGCCTCGAGACTTGCTGTTGAAGGACTACAGGTAATCGCAGTAAATGACAAAGGCCGAGAAAGGGAAGCAGAGTTTAGAAACAGACACATAGATCAATTGAAAATTCAGTTCTATGTCTCCGAAAACAGCGTTGCCCCAATTGAAGGCAAAGAGCTACTGGTCAGAGTAATTGCTCCTGATGGCAATGTGCTTTTTGATGTCACTCGAGGATCAGGATCCTTCTTCTTTGAAGCTAGAGAACTCTTTTACACCGTAAAAAAGGAAATTCTATATGACAAAAGCCGCCAACAGGTAGTCATATATTATGAAAAAGGGAGCGATTTCGCATTGGGATTACATCAGGTGGAAGTCTATACCGACGATTATTTGATGGGCAAAGGTACCTTTAACGTCAAGTAGTCCATGATACCCTAACTCCAGATCCTTATTTTTTAGGGCAAACTCAATTGTTTTAGCAAGATTTTCCTACTTTTGCACCTCGAAATTTATTTGTTCTTTATTTAATCAATCATGATAAAAGATTACGAGACAGTATTCATTTTAACTCCCGTTTTGTCTGAAGCTCAGATGAAGGATGCTGTCGAAAAGTTCAAGAAGATCCTCACTGACAACAAAGCAAAAATGGTCAATGAGGAAAATTGGGGTTTGCGTAAATTGGCTTATCCAATCATGCATAAGACCACCGGGTTTTACAACCTTCTTGAATTTCAGGCAGAACCCTCAGTAATTACAAAATTGGAGACCGAACTTAAGCGAGACGAGACCGTCATGCGCTTTTTGACAGTAGCACTGGATAAACATGCGGTGATCTACAACGAAAGAAGAAGAAAAGGAGAATTCAACAAAAAATCAGAACCTAAAGAGGAGGCTGCAGCATGACATTACAAAACGAACCAATCAATCGGGATCAAACCCAAAAGAAATATTGCCGATTCAAGAAAAACGGTATTAAGTACATTGATTACAAGGATGCTAACTTCCTTTTGAAGTTTGTCAATGACCAAGGAAAGATACTTCCTAGAAGATTGACCGGCACTAGCTTGAAATATCAGAGAAAAGTATCTCAAGCAGTGAAAAGAGCCCGTCATCTGGCATTGATGCCATATGTTGCAGATTCTTTAAAATAAGCAGAGATGGACATAATATTAAGAGAAGATATCAAGGGGTTGGGATACAAAAATGACACCGTAAGCGTAAAACCCGGTTACGGACGTAACTATCTCATCCCTCAGGGCATGGCAATTATTGCTAGCAAGTCCAATAAGAAAATGATCGATGAGAATATTCGTCAAGCTGCACATAAGGCTGAAAAAGCCCTAAAAGATGCTCAAGAGCTTGCGAAGAAAATCGGTGAGCTGAAATTGGAGATCAAAACGAAAGCTGGTGAAAGTGGTAAGATATTTGGAGCAATCACAGCACTACAAGTATCCGATGCGCTTACAGCAAAAGGTTTTAGTATTGATCGAAAAAAAATCAACTTTTCCAGCACTATTAAATCTGTTGGGGAGCATACTGCAAAACTCGATCTACACAAAGAAGTACACCACGAAATCGTACTTGACGTCGTAGCTGAGTAGGCATACGCTAGAAATTCAGCAAAACCCTGAGTCATCGGCTCGGGGTTTTTTATTTTAGAGCTTTTGATTCCAGTGGCATGGGTAGAATAACCTCATTATAGTCAAAAACATTCATCATGTTCACACTTCCCTTTGATGTTCCTCCCTCCTCTGTCAAAATTGAGTTATCACATAAGATCACTCTAATGGGCTCTTGCTTTTCGACCAATATTGGTAGCAAACTACGAGAGTTTAAGCTATCCACAACAGTCAATCCCCTCGGTACGTTATACAATCCTTACTCCATCTTCAATGGTATCCGCCTAGCTGCTACTAACTGCATCGACCTGAATGACATCATAGAATCTCAGGGCATTTACTATCATTGGGACATGCATAGTGATGTATCCGCATTGAGTTCAAAAAAACTAAAGCAAAAAATTGAACAGACCCGTGAACAATTGGCCAAAAGTATCAAACATTCAAGTTGGCTCATTGTCAGCCCTGGTACAGCCTTTGTTTACGAATGGAAAGGGAAAAAAGTCGCAAACTGTCACAAAATACCTCAGGATCAGTTTGAAAAAAAGACACTTACCGTAGATGAGATTGTCGAATCATTTGAGCTCACGGATAAGCTAATAACAGGTGTCAATCCGGGAGTAAATTGGATTTTCACCGTCAGCCCGGTAAGACATATTAGAGAAGGACTCATTGAGAATAACTTAAGCAAGGCCATATTGCTTCAAGCTGTTCACGAAATCGTCGCAAACAACAATCATTGTCATTACTTCCCCTCCTATGAGATACAGATTGATGAGCTACGCGACTATAGGTTTTACAAAAAGGACATGATCCACCCCAACCCTCAGGCTATTGACTACATATGGAATACTTTCTGTAGATGCTTTTTTTCTTCCGAATTACTAAAATTTGCACATAATTGGTCGAAAATCAGGTCTGCCATCAATCACAAACCTATCCATCCCGAATCTATGGCTCATCAACAGTTCGTACGGGAAACTATTCTGAAACTTAAGCAGTTTGAAAAGGCAGTAGATATTCAACCTGAACTATTGAAACTACAACTTCAGCTGGATGATCAATGAGAGCCTTTTTCCTATTTATATTAATTACCTACAGCTTGTGCATGTGCCAAGGTCAGGAATCTACTCATCAAAATAAAAATATGACTGAGCCATCTTTTACAAACGAATTGATCCATAGCAGTAGCCCCTACCTACTCCAACACGCCAACAATCCCGTTCGCTGGCAAGAGTGGAACTCAAAGTCTCTTCAACAGGCTCTAGACCAGAACAAACCTATTTTAGTCAGCATAGGCTACTCCTCTTGCCACTGGTGTCATGTGATGGCACATGAATCATTTGAGGATGAAGAAGTCGCGGCAATTATGAATGAACACTTCGTCAACATTAAGATCGATAGAGAAGAGCGCCCCGATGTAGATCAAATATACATGGACGCGGTCCAGGCTATGGGGTTGAGAGGCGGTTGGCCCCTTAATGTCTTTCTTACCCCCGATCAAAAGCCCTTTTATGGAGGTACTTACTTCCCTAAAGAAAACTGGAAAAAGCTCCTGGGCGAGGTGGCTCGAGCATATCGAGAAAATGAAGAAAAGCTGTCTGAATCCGCAGACAAAATTGCTGAATCACTTATAGATGACTTTACAAAAAAGTATGGTCTGTCAACTGAAAATGCTCCATTATCAGGAGATGACTTCCAGGAGCTGTACAAGAAACTAGAAATCAAGTTTGACAGCGAGTGGGGCGGCATTTTGAAAGAACCCAAGTTCCCCATGCCATCAGTCTGGCAATTTCTATTGCATTTCCAACAGTTAGAAAACCATCAAGAAGCTAGGAAGCATTTTCTGTTTACTCTTAATAAAATAGCCAATGGAGGAATCTACGATCACATTGGTGGTGGTTTTGCAAGGTACTCCGTTGATGGAGAATGGCATGTACCTCACTTCGAAAAGATGTTGTATGACAATGGGCAACTGCTCAGTCTATATGCCAATGCCTATAAGCTGACAGCATCCCCCCTATACAAGGATGTGATTATGGAAACCGCATCCTGGCTCAAGCGAGAAATGACTCATAAAAATGGGGGATTCTACGCCGCTTTAGATGCAGACAGCGAAGGTGTAGAGGGCAAATTCTATGTATGGACAGAGCAGCAGGTAAATGAACTAACTGACAACCAGGAGTTGATTAAAACATACTTCAACATTACCGCTCAAGGCAACTGGGAGCATGGCAACAATGTACTTAGGAGAATCATTGATCAAAACGAGGTCATTGAAAAGTTTAACGTTTCAGCTACAGAACTTCATGAAATTATAAGTGATTTCAAGGAGCAGGCCTTAAAGGAAAGAGATAAACGGATCAGACCAGGGCTAGATAACAAGATCATAGCTGGATGGAATGGGCTAATGCTATCTGGATTAATTGATGCCTATCAAGCAACACGAGAAGAATCATTACTTGTTTTGGCCAAGGCAAATGCTGAGTTTATCTCAGGCTCGCTTGTAAAAGATGGGTCACTGCTACGGATAGCGGGTTTAAATACCCAAGGCTTTATGGAAGATTATAGTGCCGTTATTCAAGCCTTCATCAAATATTATGAGACCACTTTTGAAGAGTCCTATTTAGAATTTGCCAAAGTTTTGACAGACCAGGCCCTTGATGAGTTCTTTGATAAA
>JAHCMJ010000164.1 GCA_019192485.1 Cyclobacteriaceae bacterium HetDA_MAG_MS6
CTCAACACCACTCAGCTCAGGAAACTCCGATAAGATTGCACTTCCACCAGAGCCAACCAATAAGTCTACAGCATGTCCTAGGGAGGGGTTTGCACTTATGCCGCTAAAACCATCTGACCCGCCACATTCCAATCCCACAATAAGTTTGGAGATGGGCACCTCCGTCCTTGCCAGTTGATTGGCTTCCGCCAGCCCTTTAAAAGTTTTTTTGATCGCTTCTCCCAAAAAATCCTGCTCGGACTTACTTTGCTGCTGCTCTAAAATGAATACCGGTTTTTTGTTGCCCCTTTTTTGCAATGCGTCTAGCAACAATCTGTCCTCCGCATTTTGACATCCAAGGCTTAGTACCGTTGCTCCGGCAACATTTGGATTGGAAATATAACCCGCCAACAGCTCACAAAGAACTTGGGCATCTTGGCGAGTCCCTCCACATCCTGCTTGGTGTGTCAGGAAACGTAAACCGTCTACATGCTCAAACAACCTGGATTGCTTGTCCTCAGCGCTGGTACGACTTAGATCGACTTGATCCAAGTCACCATCGGATTCGTATGCTTTAATAAGGTTATCAATGGAAATAACTTGATCATCTTGCTTCGCATATCCCAGAGCAGATAACATAGATTTCTTGATAATCTCTATATTCCTATTTTCGCAAAATACAAGAGGAAAGACCAGCCATATATTCCGAGTACCAACACTTCCATCAGCTCTTTGATAACCTCGAAATGTTCGAGAGGACCATGCTGATATGTCCGGAGCATCCCATTGAGGTTTTTCCTTCCAAGGCTGGTACTTCGAGGTGAAGTTTACAACATTTTTTACGGTGATAGGTTCACCGACTGCCACCGGACTCGTTGTCGTTCCTATTGGCACACCATACATCCTCACGATATCACCAACTGCCAGATCCTGTTCTGCGAATTTATGTTTTTGAGGAAGGTCCTTTTTGATTAGATATCCGTTGCTAGATTCTCCTGCCGCCAGATCATCGAGTGCTACGATGACATTGTCATCGGGGTGAATTTTTAAAAGTCCCTCTCCTTCCATAATGTGTAATACTACAATTAGAAGACGTAAAGTCAATCCTATTCCCTTAGACATATTTAGCTGATCTATCCAGAAAATCAGCCTTTATCAGCAAGGTCCTGTGATTTGATAAGTCTCCAATACCTAACACAACATGAAAAGAACTGGATTTTACTAAACCCTCAGCCGTATGAATAATCGAGAATTCCTTATTCCCACTCAAATACACTGAAGCTACTCCCCTAGAAAAGGATATCTATAGTTAGTAGGTGATACAAAGTTTTCTTTGATCGTTCTTGCACTCACCCAACGCAAGAGATTCATCATTGCACCTGCTTTGTCATTGGTACCGGATCCTCTGGCACCTCCAAATGGTTGCTGCCCTACAACTGCACCTGTAGGTTTATCATTGATGTAAAAGTTGCCAGCTGCATTTACTAGTTTTTTGGTAGCCAATTCAATTGCGTACCTATCTTGAGCAAATACTGCTCCGGTCAATGCATATGGAGAGGTCTGATCTACCAGATCCAAAGTTTCTTCGAAACGTTCAGGCTGATATACATAGATCGTCAGCACCGGCCCGAAAATCTCCTCACACATGGTCGTATACATAGGGTCCTTGGCTTCCAGAACAGTTGGCTCAACAAAATACCCTTTAGACCCATCATAATTTCCTCCAGCTACTACATCGACTAGTTTATCGTTTTTAGCTTCATCAATATACTTGGTGATTTTCTTAAAAGCCCTTTCATCTATGACGGCATTGACGAAGTTGGAAAAGTCCTCAGGGTCTCCCATTTTCATAGACTTTAGGTCTTCGATCATATAGCTTTTAACTTCCTCCCACATATTAGCCGGGATATAAGCCCTGGAGGCCGCGCTGCATTTCTGACCTTGGAATTCAAAAGCTCCGCGAACCAATCCTGTGGCTACGGCTTTTGGGTGTGCTGTTTTGTGAGCAATGACGAAATCCTTTCCTCCCGTCTCTCCTACTACTCTTGGATAGGACTTATATAAATCGATATTTTCACCAATAGTCTTCCATAGTTGTTTGAATACACCAGTGCTACCCGTGAAATGAAGTCCCGCAAAATCAGGGTTTTTAAAAATGACATCTCCCGCAACTGGTCCATCAACATAAATCAAATTGATCACACCATCTGGTATGCCGGCTTCTTTGAAGATCTCCATGATCACCTGCGCTGAATACACCTGGCTATATGCTGGCTTCCATATGACAGTGTTCCCCATCAATGCTGGGGCTGCAGGCAGGTTGGCGGCGATAGAGGTGAAATTGAACGGTGTAACCGCAAAGACAAAACCCTCAAGTGGCCGATACTCCATCCTATTCCATGTTAACGGTAGGGATTGAGGCTGTTGACCATATAACTCTTGCATGAAAGCGACATTGAACTTGAAAAAGTCAATTAACTCGCAGGCTGCATCAATCTCGGCCTGGAAAGCATTTTTTGATTGACCTAGCATAGTAGCAGCATTGATCCTGGCACGATAGGGTCCCGCTATCAGATCAGCTGCCTTCAGAAAAATAGCAGCACGATGCTCCCAACTCAAATCTGCCCAGGCTTGCTTGGCACCCAAGGCGGCATTTACTGCCAATTGCACATGTGAGGTATCTCCTTCATGAAAGTGTCCCAAAGTGTGCTGGTGATCGTGAGGAGGGCTCATTCTGATCTTCCTACCTGTGCGGACTTCCTCTGATCCAATGTACATAGGCACATCCACCTCATTGGCCTTCATCGCCTGGAGTGTTTCTAGTAACTCAGCTTTCTCCTTTGATCCAGGGGTGAAGGCTAATATAGGTTCATTTATAGGTGTGGGAACCACAAAATTTCCTTTGGGCATAGTCAGATTAACATTTATTAAGTCCGCAAAACTATATGAATAAGCCCTTGAAACCTTACAGAAGTTCTAAAAGTTCCTTGAGAGAAGTCACTCGGATATCAGGGTGTTTTTCTGGGCTATTTTCGGGGTTGAACCAGACTGATCGCCAACCTGCCTGATCTGCTCCTTGTATATCGACTTTTAGGTTATCACCTACCATTAGAGTTTCGATCGCCTGGGCTCCGGATAGGGTAAGTGCATGGTCGAAGATCTCCTTTGATGGCTTGCGATACTGGGTGGTTTCCGAAGTGATGATCCAATTGAAATACTGATCCAGGTTGGTATTGGAGAGCTTTTTGGCTTGAATGTCATCAAAACCATTAGTAAGAATGCCTAACTCATAGCGACCATCTACATAATCTAACAACTCCTCAGTTCCGGGTACGAGCGCTGTTTTACCAGGGCATCTGGAGGTAAAAAAGTCTGACATTTCAAGTGCTTTTGCCGATGTAATTGGAACACGTGCCTCCAGGATCTGATAAAATCGTCTTTCCCGGATGTATGCTCTATTGATCTGACCCCGATTGTACCTATACCATAATTTATCGTTGTGAAACTGAAAGGATGAGTGAAAAGCCCTGAAAGAGGAGAAATAGGAGTTCAATTCAAAAGTCTCATAAAGCTCTATCAGTGTGTCGCGAGCGTTTACCTCATAATCCCAAAGTGTGTGATCCAGGTCAAAAAAAATATGTGTGATATCCTTCAAGGTCGATAGATTTTTGCCTCCACTTTATTCAAAGCCAGCTCTCTGTTGGAATCCATGACATCATACGTTTTCAGGTCTTCCAATAGGCTATTATCCTTATTTAAAAACCGAAAGATATCACTCACAATAGCAGAGACTTCTTCCTTTATCGAGTAAAAGACCCATTGGTCGTGTTTGCGGTAATTCACCAAACCAGCATTTCTCAGATATGTGATATGCCTAGAAGTTTTGGTCTGAGTAAATCCAAGAATACCCTCCAGATCCGAAATACTCAATTCTTGTTTTTGGAATAATAAATGAATGATGCGTACACGTGACTCATCAGAAAACGCTTTGAAAATCTGTATGCCGTAAGTGAGGCTAAAGTTTTTGAGACGCATGATACTTTATTAGTTAAGAACTACATTGTCAGACAACAAGGTTACATTGGTGCCATCGGCAATGCCTATTGAAGTCGGCCAAAACCATTAAAAAAGGTTAAAGACCCCTAATTTAGTTCAGTATTCAGCCTTTGGTAGGTATATTTGAAATAATTTGCATTGACCTAATATTTTCTAAACTATTTCCATCGGCTTCTGGTAGTTAAGAACATAAGACTTCATTTCTTGATCAGATTACAGATTATATTATTCCTACTCAGCGCTAGCGTAATAGCATCTGCTCAGGACCCTGAGATCCAGGAGAGAAAAGTGTTACAGTTTACGGGGGTAGTTTTTGGCACCGACAGCACCTCAGTGATCCCAGGTGTGCATGTATACGTTCCAAAGGCCGGTAGAGGGACAACTACCAATCCCTATGGATTTTTCTCTATGCCGACCCTTGAGGGGGACAGCATCATTTTTAGTGCTATTGGATATAAAAGAAGCTACTATGTCGTACCTAGGCACAATGAAGATCAAAGCCTGAAAATCATCATTACTTTGGAGGAGGATGTGACTTATTTGGAGGAGGTTGAGGTATTCCCGTATCCTTCTGAGGAAATGTTCAAATCAGCTGTATTAGCTGCAGAACTCCCTAATCAAAGAGACTACGATAACCTCGAAGCCTGGCTTGGTAGTGAGATCATGCAAAAAATGTACTGGAACTTACCTGCAAGCCCTAATATGAATCATCGGTTTTTCATGAACCAGTATCTTGCCTCGCAAACTTACCGATACCAGCCACCATCCAATCCATTGCTGAATCCATTTGCCTGGTCAACTTTGATCAAATCATTGAAATAGAAGAAAAACAAACGTAATTAGGTTGCCTTTTGTAGCTTTTTAGCTACTTCCTGTACCGTCTTCCAGACGCGGAAAGTATTGAGGTAGCAAATTTTCTCAATTTCTTCTTCGGAGTAGCCTTTTTTCAATAACTCATAAATCACATTGGGATACATGGATACATCCTTTAAGCCTATCGGCAAGGTGTCTCCTACCCCATCAAAGTCGGACCCAAATCCTATATGGTCGATGCCAACAAGACTTTTGACATGCTCAATATGATCTACTACCATATGGACATCTTCATATACATTTTTCTCTTCGGCATATGATGCCGCATAGTCCAGGTACTCCTGATCCTCTGACGGAAGTCCCATCTCTGTTCTCCAGTTAAGTAAATGCTCTCTCATCTGCTTAAACTTATCTCTTGACGCTTGTGATAAAAAAGTAGACCCGAAATTGATATGAATAACACCGCCATTTTCCGCAAGCTTTTTGATCATATCGTCATTCATATTTCGCTCAAAACCTGGGACGAACTTCCTGCAAGAGGAATGTGAAGCAATCACCGGGGCCTCCGTGATTTCGAGTGCTTGATAAAAAGCATCATCTGAAACATGTGAAATGTCCACTATCATTCCAACTTTGTTCATTTCCTTGACAACTATTTTACCAAATTCGCTAAGACCTTTCCAAGTACGTGTAGTATCGTACGACGAGTCGCAAATCTGATTGTCTTTGGCATGCGTGAGCGTCACATATCGTACACCTTGATCAAAGTAGTATTTTACATTGGCCAGATCGTTACCAATGGGGGCACCATTTTCCATTCCCATGGGTAGCGAAACCAGTCCCTTTTCAAAATTTTCTCGAATATCTTTCGGTGAGTGCGCCACGGCAAACTTATGTGGGAAGTTTGCTGGTATTTTCTTGACCATTTTGATCAGTGAATCCGCAAAGTCTTTTGCTCCTCCGGTAACTTGGTAACTAGATGGTATGTAAATAGACATGAAAGGCGCATCCAATCCACCAGCCTTGGATCGGGGATAGTCAAAATTTCCAGCAGGCGACAATTGGGAAACATCCAGCACTTCCTTCTTGATCATAAAGCCCTCCACCTTCATTCGGTAGGGCAAATCTACATGGCCATCGACGATTACATACCGTTGAGCTATGTCTTGTGCATATTGTTTCAGCTCGACATCAGTCATCTGCTCAGCAGACTGAACTTGCTTGGTACTAGGGGTGCATCCAAACAAAGAAGCCAGGACAATAAGATTTACGATTATCCTCATTGCTATTAGGTAATGGTCCGTTACAATGATAAAAGTAATATAATCTCAGTCAGTATCTGTACCAAATAGTTACTGCCACGTCCTATATGGTAAACAAAAAAACCCCGCCGGAGGGCAGGGTTTTAAATATTGATAGGGTCAGTTGAGCTTAGTTATCTTCAGTCTGGACCTTAACGTTGATTTCAATAGATCCTGAGCTATTACCTTCCACTGTGACGACCTCTAGCACCCCGTATCGGCTACCTCGACTTTGATCGAGTTGAAATGCATAGACCGCCCCAGCTGACAAGCCTGTTATTCTGGATAATCCGTCCCCTACTTCGGAGTAAGCACTAGCAAGTTGAGCACCTGTCGCTACTCCATCAAAGTCAAACCCTTGTGCTACGGCCTTAAATTTGGTAGAGTTCTCGGTCTCTGTCGAGAATGGCCATGCCAAAGTCGTCTGACCATCCCAAGTTGCCTGTACTTCAGTATTGTCAGGAGAAGCTAAAGTATACTGCGGAGTATCTGCAAAGTAGTAGATAAAATCGATTTTCTCCTGATTCGCCAAAGTAGTATTCACTGGAGAATAATTGTAAACAGAATCATCTTTGGCGTCATAGAAGCTACCAAGCGTCGCATTGTTAAATCCACCAATTAGGATGGCAGTATATTCCTCGATTCCTTGGATGATATTCACTTCATATATGACCGTATCGGTCTGACTATTTTCATCCACAGCAATAAACGTCAGCGTAGCAGTAGAGTTAGCCTGCTCTCCGGAAGTCTTTACAGCAAATGTAGGAATCGTGGCCTGAGTTGCTCCTGCATCTAGTCCGAGGTCAGTTCTAGTAACCTGGATTCCTGTGCTAGCCGTTATCTCTCTTAAGACGTTGAATCCTCCAGGAGCTGTAACACTGGCATTGAATATGATAGAATCGCCTGCAAGTAAATCGCCACCACTCTGGAATGCGGCATCCGTCGATCCTACTTTGGCCGTCATAGTCAGCTCTGGTCCGTCCGGAGTTGGATCTTCGCTGTCATCGCTGCTACAGCCATACATCACAACTGCACCTAGTGCAGAGACGAGCATCCATTTTCTAAATTGATTTTTCATGAGATCAAAATGATTTTTAGTTGATAGAATTATTTAAATGATTGATCAATTCTCTTTTATTCATTAAACCGGACTTCCTCCATAAGATTTTACCCTTCCGAAACAATATCAATGTCGGAATGGAGCGGATATTGAACTTGCCTGCTAAAGTCTGATTTCGATCAGTGTTAATCTTGATCACTTTCACCTTTCCCTTCATCTCAAAGGACACCTGACTCACAATAGGAGACAACGTTTTGCAAGGCCCGCACCAGTCGGCATAGAAGTCCACCAATACCGGCGTATCCCCATTAATAAGCTGATTAAATGGTGGTTTCTTCATACCTAACTTTCTCTGAGCAAAATTGCACAAAGTTGAGCAAAGTATTAGTTAACCCATATTTTTTTGGATAATTTTTATTTACCCTATTAAAAAATCAACGCCATTTTTAAAATCTTCATGTAAGACACAGTCCAATTCGAAATAGTTGATTCCTTATCCCAAGTTTATGTTGTGCTGATTGTATTTTTTTTATATTTTACAAGATCAAATGGACCATAACTTGATATCCTGATAATTGTTTATAAGTAATTGTCATTTGGAAAAATTATAACATTTTTGTATTGCCGTACTAACCATATTTAATTTTAAAGTACATCGTTATGACTGACCCTATATCACCTAATTTGCTCGAGGCTTGGAATAAATACGCAGGTTACCTGGCTTTTGCAGTTGCTGGTGTTGGTGTTTTGGTACTCTTGGGGCATTACCTTAAGCTGCTAACAACCAAGGATTTAAAAAGCAGATATGACTATATAAATATGCATGAAATAAACCTCATGTGGTATGGTTTTCTGTTAATATTGATTGGAATCGCTCTTTTCGTAAACACCTTGACTTCAGCCACTACCTGGTTATGGTTCTCTGTTATCATTTTCATAAGTGGTATGATGACCATGATAGTAGGCGTTGTTATCCAAAATGTGCTCAAATTTTACTATCCATTCTTCATTGAAAAAAGATTAAAAAAATTGAGGTATGCTCCCAGGATTTCTCCTGACGGCAGAAAAATGAAGCTCTTATCGGAAGAAGAAGAAGATGTGTATCTGGATGAAGGTATGCAAGCAGAAGAGGATGCATTTTCTGTAGATTATGATGTGTGGATAGATGAGGTAAGCGGGTTTACGAAAATTGAGAAATACAATGGTAGATTACATGCACTACAGTGCCCTGAATGTAATTATCAGACGTTAAAAGTTGATCGAGAAGAGGTTATTCAAGCTGCCACAGATACCGAAGAGGGTGAGTTGATGAAATACTATACTTGCGGCTATTGTGGCCACAAAGAACGTAAATCATTCACAATAGCAAGACTGAAAGAACCTGAAGAAACTACGGCTTGAAATCATAGCCAGACAGAAATACCATTGACCCGCTACCTAGCGGGTTTTTTGTTTTACAGATATCATATCCTGATACATATGTTTTGAGATTCCGAGAAAAATCTCAGGGCTTCTACTCCACCTTCTCTCCCTAGGCCAGACTGCTTCATCCCACCAAATGGAGTCCTTAAGTCCCTTAGCATCCAACAATTAACCCAGACGATACCTGCCTGCAAAGCATGTGAAAGGCGATGAGCCTTAGTAACATCCTTAGTCCACAAAGATGCAGAGAGACCATATTGAGAAGCGTTGGCCATAGTCAACGCGTCTTTTTCAGTTTGGAAAGCAGATAAGGTAACCACCGGACCAAATATCTCCTCCTGATTTACTCTGCAGCTCTGATCAAGAGCAGTGATAACTGTCGGCTCTACAAAATAACCATCTAAATTTTTCACTTCGCGTACATTGCCCCCTGTCAATATCTTTCCTCCCTCTTCAATTGCCAAGTCAATATACTTGAGTACTTTTTGCTGATGGTCCTTTGAGATCAATGCTCCCAGATCAGTATCTTGATGCATTGGATCCCCAACCTTTAGCTTAGATACCTCCTCCACAAAACGATTGCTAAATTCCTCAAAAATGGACTCTTCTACCAGAATCCTCGAGCCACACAGACAAATCTCTCCCTGGTTGGTAAAAGCGCTAGCAACGACCTCCTTAATAACATCCTCTAGCTGACAATCTGCAAAAATTAGGGTCGGATTTTTACCCCCCAACTCCAATGAAACCTTCTTGAACTGGGCAGCTGCAGCTTGACCTATCATTTTTCCTGTGGCAGTACCTCCCGTAAATGAGATGGCCTTAATATCAGGATGCTCCACTATGGCCTGACCGATCACTTTCCCTTCTCCGTGCAAAATATTTAATACACCTGCCGGTATACCTGCTTCTGCTGCCAAGCTACCTAGCAAGTAGGCTGTGTACGGTGTCAATTCTGATGGTTTGCCTATTACACAATTTCCCATGGCCAGAGCAGGAGCTATCTTCCAGGTAAACAAGTACAATGGCAGGTTCCACGGAGAAATACAGCCTACAATTCCTAAAGGGGCTCTACGAGTATAGTTAACGGCAACTCCCTCCATCAGATGTGACTCCGAAGCAAAATTGACGATAGAAGAACCGAAAAATCTAAAGTTTGCTGCAGCTCTGGGAATATCCACTCTTCTAGCTAATGATAGGGGTTTGCTGGTGTCCGTTGACTCAGCTACTGCCAACTCTTCCAGGTTCTGATCTATCAGGTCCGCAAGGCGCAGTAGCACCCGGCTCCGTTTAGTGATAGACATCTTTGACCACTCAGAAAAAGCTTTTTTTCCAGATTCAACAGCTTTATCTAGGTCGGCAAGTGATGAATTGGGAGTTTTAGAATAGCTCTTGCCTGTAGCTGGATTGATGTTATCCAGGTACTCACCTGATGTAGGAGGGCAGCTTTCT
>JAHCMJ010000165.1 GCA_019192485.1 Cyclobacteriaceae bacterium HetDA_MAG_MS6
TATCCAACTTCACCTAGTAGGATGGGAGATTTTTTAGCCATAGCTCCATCTCTTTCTTAGAGACTATAGCGACTTCAAACTATTCAAATAATTAAAAATGGACCTGAATGCCTTTTGTTAATAGTTAATTAGCATACCCGTTCTCAAGTGCATATCTGACCAAACCCGCTACATTTTTTACACGGAGCTTCACAAATAGATTTTTTTTGTGGGTGTTTACCGTATTTAAACTGATGAATGACTGTTCAGCTATTTCTTGAGCGGTCAACCCTTTTGAAATGAGTCTTAGGATCTCTTTCTCTCGTTTGCTCAATGCCGGATCGGTTGGAGATGGTTTAGACTTGAATATGGATTCCATTACCCGCTCCTTTACCATCTGAGAGTAAAAGGTTCCACCCTCCTTTAAGGTATAGATCGCCTGCAAAAGCTCTTGCTTATCTGTATTCTTCAATAGAAATCCGTCAACATTTTCCTGGCTCAACGAGTGGATGATATGATAATCACTATGACTCGTAACCACAAGAGTTTTAACAGATGGAAAATGTGTCTTAACATAGGTGTGCAGTTTTAGTCCATCCATCTCAGGCATAGTAATATCCATAATCAATACGTCAACCGCATGATTTTCCAACTTTGTCTTTGCCTCAACACCATTCAGTGCTGTATCCACGATATTGAAATCTGTTACTTCCTTCAAAATAGCAGTCAAACCATCAATAAACATTTGATGGTCATCTGCGATCATGATCTTTATGTGCTTGCTCATTATCCTTTTGATCAATGACTCAAATTAACGGCACATTGATATTCATGATTGTACCACGATCAATTACCGAATCAATAACAAGTGTCCCCCGATACTTTTTAAGCCTTGAGTGAATATATGTAAGCCCTTGCCCATCATACTCTTTTTGGGCGTCGAACCCCTTGCCATAGTCTTCAACCATCAAACTAATTCTGTCCTCATCTATGATAAACTGTACTTCGGCCTCTTTTGATGCTGCATGTTTGAAAATATTCCACAACAACTCCTGTGTTATCCGCAGAAAATCTTTTTTCATACCCAAAGAAAGGTCATCTAATTTTTCTCTTGGATAACAGATCAATGCAATCTCCATCTTGAACATCTGTGAAAAATCATCAACCACCTCTTTCAAATGGGTATAATAATGACCAAATTCAAGATTAGCTGGTTTTAGATGTTTCAAAACACGCCTTAGATGCTGGTACAGGTGATCAATTTTGTAAACCAGGTTATGCAATGTGTGATTGCCATTATAGTCTTCCATCTTTTTGGATAGAGAAAGTTTTATAGCTGCCATGTTTCCAAAAATTCCATCATGTATTTCCAACACTGCAACTTCTCGCTCTTTTTCTCTCCCTTCAATTATCGACTCCATTACACTATGACTATTGTGCGGATTGAATTGCTGAATGGACCTCTCAATTTCACTTTTTAAATCAACTGTCGCTTGTCTTCTTTTTTTAGAGAGGAAGTAAAGTTTGGTTATCAGCCATAGGCATGAAGCATCTATCAAAAAGAGCATCAGCGTCATGTAATGATCATTAACTCCCTGAATCTCCATTAGCCAATCCTTTAAAAGGGACACGCAACTTAATGGTTGTACCGTTTCCAGGGGCAGAGACCACATCTACTTTGCCTCCTAATCTGTCCATTCTTAAGCGAATATTATTAATCCCCTGGCCATTCATGATTCTGGATTCATTTGTATCAAACCCTTTTCCATCATCTGTCACATCCAGGTAAACAAGACCTTTTTTCCACGCCAACGATACAATTATAGTTTCAGCTTCGGCGTGTTTTATGATATTGCTAAACAGCTCTTGTAGTATTCGATACAGTTCTCTTTGTACATGAATTGAAACATCCTCAAAAAAACCAGGTCCAGGGTGATGTAATTGGACCTTAAATAGGTTTAAGGATTTTAGTTCATTAATTTGCTTTTCTACTAGCTCAACTAGGTTTTCTATCTCCACCTCTCTTGATTCTATAAATTCCCCCATATTCTTAAAGTAATCCAGAGTACGATCTATCTTTTCTGCAATAGCCGGAAGCTTTGGGTCTTCGGGGTATTCGGATGCCACCCGATTAACTTCCTCTTTCATCATGACAAATGAATCGTTGACAAATGAACTAAACTCTTTCACTAATCGGGTTCTTTCTTCATTTCGGGATTGCACATAAGCTATTCTTGATTCTTTTTCCACCTTTTTTGCCTGTTCTGCGAATAGTTGGTCTCGTTTTGCAATAAATCTTCGTTCTGTGTTCTTTATATCGAGGTATCGTATGTACATGAATCCAAGCAAAAGGAGCACTCCGATTGTTATACCGAGAAAAGTTTGGATCATAACTAAAATAACGAGTTAACCTTGTTAAGATCTATAGAAAAAAGTCCAACTCAAAATTGTATACTTCGATAATTAAAATCGTTGCTTATGACTGATGGTAAAAAGGATGCAAACGCAGCTAAGATTAATTATTTTTGAGAAAACAATTCCAACTATGAAAGCCATCAATATCCTGAATAAGTTTGGGCTTTTCTCTGAAAACTGGACACCAAAAATCATTAGCGAACTCAATGGACAGCAAGTGAAACTAGCCAAATTGAAAGATGAGTTCGTATGGCACAGCCACGAACAGGAAGATGAACTTTTCATGGTTTTTAAAGGCACATTGATCATGGAGTTTAGAGATCATCAAGAGGTGATTCGCGAGGGGGAAATGATTACGGTCCCAAGAGGAGTTGAGCACTTCCCCAGAACGCAAAACGGAGAGGAGGTTTGGGTTTTACTCTTTGAGCCTAAAGAAACCAAACATACGGGACATGTGAAAGATAAACGTACCGTCGAACACCAATCCTGGATATAGTTGCTCTAAGATCAGAGGTTATTTTACAGCGTATTGGGTCTTTTTAAAATCGGCAGCCCACTCACTCGGAGATTGTACTCATTCACCCATGGTAATTGTCATAAGTCATATGTTCTGATGATATTCACTAAACAGCATTCAGAACCACTATTGACATGAAAACTATTTTAAAAACCAAAAGCAGAAAAGTAAAAATGGCAGATGATTTGAAAGTATTGGCCTTTGGCCTGGGAGCCGGTCTGGCTAAGATTGGCGGGATCATTGCCTCCTTTCTAGTGTGTGCCTATCTCATTCAGGAGTTTATGCAACTCATACTGAGCTGATATACAGAAATTATTGAATATCAAGCCACCAAGCTTTAGTAGGCTCTTTTTTGACTTCTATACGTTCTCCAATACAAGGATGTACTAACTGTACTCCTTTCTTTGTAGCCTCGGCCTTGGCCCTTTCGACAGGGTCTTTCCAGGTGTGGAGCGCAAGTTGGAAGCCACCCCAATGGATAGGCATCATTCGCTTAGCAGTGACATCTATGGCTGCCTGAACGGACTGCTCCGGCATCATGTGTATGGCGGCCCATCGTTCATTATACTGCCCACATTCTACCATGGCAAAGTCAAAGGGTCCAAATTTTTGTCCTATTTCTTTGAAGTGATCAGCATACCCACTATCACCACTAAAATAGATATTATGGTGAGCGCCTTTGATTATCCAAGAGGCCCATTGCGTTTTGTTTCGGTCTGACAGCCCACGACCAGAAAAATGACGAGCAGGCGCTGCTGTAAACTTCAGTGAGCCAAGCGAACTGGATTCCCACCAATCCAACTCAGTGATCTTTTCATCTGGTACACCCCATCGCCTGAGGTGTTCTCCAACAGCTAATGCCGTATAGAAATGACCTACTTTCTCATGTATGGTAGTGATCGTATGGTAGTCTAGGTGATCATAATGATCATGGGAGATGATCACTGCGTCTATATCATTTATATCATCCAATCTGATTGGCTCCTCATATGGGAAGCGCTTAGTCATAAAGGGGACCGGAGAGCTTGCCGGACCAAGCATAGGGTCCAGTAGGAGTTTGTATCCTTCGATTTCTAGTAGGATGGCAGAATGGCCAAACCAGGTGATATGTGCACTGGTATCATTGATATTTTCTGTAGTCAGATCAAATTTGGCTGGTATAGGTTGGCTAGGTGATTTGCCTTTGGTGTTAAACAGCCACTCGTACATGACATTGCCCAAGTCCTTTAATCCCATATCCATTTTTGTTTCTACGAGATTTTGGAAATGATCCTCCTGATAGTTAGGTGACGCTTTGATTTCGGATAGTCGAATGCCTTCGACTTGTTTTCCAAACTGCGGGGCGGTCTTAATGAAGATAAACACACCAAGGACAATACAAGCGGTTATAGCAACAATAGTGATCATGGTTTTTTTAAGTATTTTCAATATGTTCATTTTACTTATTTCTCTTAAGCAAGTGGCTATTTGCCAACATGTGAGTTATGCTTAGACGATTGGGTTCCTTAAATATTTTGACTGGATATAACGCGTAATTTGCGGGCGTTCCTTTTCTTCCATATCCGGAAGCAACGAAAAAAGTCCCTTGATTAGCATCATAAGCATTGATGTTTCACTCGCTAGTTGTTGATGGCCCATCTTTTCAAATGCTTTTGTTATAACCGATTGGAATGTCTTGAAAAAGTCGTGTTCACTGTATTTCTTAGCTATCTCAGGAACTTGGTATTTAAGCGAAATTTGTAGTCGCCAAAATTCACCTTGAGTGTTGATTAGATGCATAGGCATAGCGATTGTTTCTGAGATCTGTTTTCTTGGATCATTTATCATGAGGATTTTATTGATTTCACCCATGGCTTGTTCCAACCCAAAATCGACAATAGCATGCAATAATCCTTCTTTGTTCTGGAAGTGTTTGAAAATAAGCCCTTCAGACACTTCAGCCTCTTTTGCAATCCTGTGGGTGGGCGTATTGATATACCCGTTTGTTGCAAATAGCAGAAGAGCACTATTTAAGATACGTTGTTGTTTTTGAGTCATATAGTGAGTACTCACTTACTACGAATTGAATTTATATTTTGTTGCAGTGCATTGCGACATTCGCAGGAATAACGCATTGAAATAGTCATTTTGCGACTTTTTTGCAATATTTAGCCTAAAAATTGCATGTTTGTGTGTGTTTGGGTAGGTTTAGGTTTTTGCAAACTTCGATTCTTTAATTTTCTAACCCGTGCTAAAGAGAGAACGACATAAGTTAATTATGGATCAACTCCTCTATAAGAAGAGAGTCTTGTCGTCTGAATTATCCAGTGATTTTAAAGTGTCTGAGTTTACCATACGTCGGGACCTCAATGAATTAGCCAAAGAGGGCAAACTACTCAAAGTGCATGGAGGGGCTCTTGCTACTTCTCAACACCTTTACTCCTTCAAGGAAGATGATATCCTGGATCATGACAAGAAGCTGATCATTGCTCAAAAAGCATTGAGTCTGATTGAGAACAATGACGTTCTTATAATAGGAGGGGGCACTACTAATCTGGAGCTTATCAACATCCTGCCTCCGGAATTGAATGTGACAGTATTTACCTATAGTCTTCCTATTGCACTTCGGCTCTCGGAGCATCCTAAAGTCGATGTACACATTTTTGGCGGTAGAATTATGAAATCAGCACAAATCGTAATGAGCATGGAAGTGTTGATGAATATTTCCAAGATACGAGCGGACAGATGTTTTCTCGGAGCCAGTGGCATTGATGTGAGTTCTGGTGTTACGGAGATAGATTGGGACGTTTCTCAATTGAAACAATCTATTATAGAAGTATCGGATACTGTTGTAGTACTTTCCACATCTGAAAAGATCGATACTAAGCATCGATTTATTGTCGGCGGACTAGAGAAAATAAACATGCTAGTAACAGAGTACGACCCTGACGACCCCATATTCATAGAGTATCGCAAGCGAGGACTGCAGCTCCTCTGACAAAGAAGCACTCACTTTCTTATTTACATCATTTCCTTTTGAAAAAAATGGCCGACTCTGCGGATTTGGATCATGAGAGTTTATGCCAAATTAGTTGCGTTTGACAGCAATCTCAAATAGTGTGCTGGAGCACGTTATATGTGAATTGTCAATAATTGACATTTGAAAACGTTTGCATACTCCGTTTAGTATCAGATAACTGCATCTTGTAAGGATATTTGCTTTATTTTATCCTTCATTAGCTTCTTTTTTAGGCATTATAACTCGTTTATAAACTTTTTGCAGGGTTTTTTGGACTTATTTGAGCATTAAACGCATGTTTGTTGCTAAATTTTTGCATGTTTTTGCTTTATTTGATTTACATTTAGTGCAAGGAATTTTTTAAACGTTATATGATCAGGAGATTTTTTACTCATTCCCTTTTCTTCTTGCTCACCTATCTCTGGGTAATAGGGACTTTGCGTGCCCAGTCCGACGTCGTTTCTGGTAAAGTACTAGCAGAAGGAGAGGATGAAGGCATGGTCGGGGTGACTGTGGTTGTTGAAGGTACTTCGCAAGGCGCAGTAACAGATATTGATGGCAACTACAGCATAGATATTTCAGGCATCCAGGACCCTGTTTTGATATTTTCATTTATAGGATACCTGGAAATCCAGGAGCCGGTCCGGAATAGATCAGTGGTAGATGTCACCATGAAAGCCGATATCAAGGAGTTGTCGGAAATAGTGGTAACAGCCTTCGGTGTAGAAAGTGAGGTCAAAAAGATTAACTACGCCGTTCAGAATGTAGAAGGTGAGCAACTCCAAGAAGCTAACCAGTCCAACCTCGTAAATGCACTAACAGGTAAAATAGCAGGAGTGCAGATCACTAACTCCAGTGGATCCGCTGGGGCTAGTAGCACGATCCTTATCAGAGGAGCCAATTCTGTAGATGAGTCATTGGACAATCAGCCATTATTTGTTGTAGACGGTATGCCTGTCGATAACTCTTCTGCCTTTGGAGGAGGCAATAGAGCGATGGATATCAACATGGATGATGTTGAGTCTATTAGTGTGCTGAAGGGTCCGAGTGCTGCTGCTTTGTATGGCATAGACGCTGCAAACGGTGCAGTTATCATCACTACAAAGTCAGGTAAGTCAGGGGCTGTTAATGTTGATTTTGGTAGTACTTTTTCTATCAATCAACCAGCAAGACGTCCTGATAGACAAGAATCCTACAAGCAAGGAAATTCCGGAATTTTCGACCCTGAGAGTCGCTCCTCCTGGGGACCTGCCTTTATCAGGTCAGATGAAAAGTATGATAACATTGACAATTTCATTCAGAATGGAATAGTGCAGAACTACAGCGTTGCCGTAAGCGGCGGAAGTGAGAAGAATACTTTCTATATATCAGGCAATTACCTGGATCAAACCGGTATTTTCCCTGAAGAAGAATACAAACGCTACGGTGTTTTACTCAAAGGGTCCAATAAGATACGGGAAAATTTGAGCATTAATGGATCGGCCAATTTGATCCATACAGATAACATAAGGAGTCCGGTAGGTAGTATGTTTAATGTATACCGTTGGCCCCTTAACGACAATATGGCCGCCTACCAAAATCCGGATGGCTCTAAACGTTGGTTGATAGATAGAGCACCTGGTAATGAATGGAACAACCCTGAAAATCCTTTTTGGAGGGCTAAGAATAATACCCGAACTGATGATATCGATAGGCTAATTGGTATGGTTGCTGCGAATTGGACAGTATTCGATCGATTCAAATTGACCTATCGTCTGGGGACTGATCTAACAAACCAATTTTATAAATCCATTACCAGTCCTGAAAGCGCTGGAAGTGCGGCTGCCTACCAAGGTAGAATTTCTGAGAGCGATAGATACGTTCAAAAGACGACATCTACCTTCCTGGCTTCCTGGGATCGTACTTTCGGTGGAGGTATTAATTTCTCGATTCTAGCTGGAAACAATATCCAGATAGACGAAGGTCGTGTCACGACAGTTCTGGGAGAAGTATACCGCAATCCGGATTTGGATAACATTAATAACATGGAGCGATCGGAGGTGACGCAATCACTTAGCAGACGTCGAATTATTGGTGTATTTGGGGAGGCAAAACTCGATTATAAAGGGATTTTCAATGTGGGTTTGACTGGTCGAAATGACTGGTCTTCCACATTGCCTAAAAGTAACAATTCCTTTTTTTATCCATCTGTTAGCGCCGGATTTGTGTTATCTGAGTTATTGCCTACCAGTCGGATACTGGAGTTTGCGAAACTTAGAGCCAGTTGGGCAACTGTCGGCAAGGATGCGCCAGCCCATCGTTTGTTTCCAGTTTTAGAGGCGCATCAGGTTATCGGAGGAGGTTTTAAGTATGACTTTTTTGCTGGGAATCCGAATCTAAAACCTGAGCAAACAGAATCATGGGAATTGGGTGGGGACTTCAGGCTTTTGGGAGGCAAAACCCGAGTAGATGTTTCCTACTATAACCTAAAGACCATAGATGCCATTCTGCGGTCCCGTGTTTCACCTGCATCCGGATGGATTATTCTGTATTTCAATGCTGGATCTGTTGAAAACAAGGGCTGGGAGATCTTTGTGGAGAGTCAGCTCCTTACATTGCCAAAGTTTAGTTGGGTGGCAAGCGCCAATATTTCAGCTAATAATTCCCGACTGATAGACTTACCAAGTTTCGTATCAGCCTATCCGGTTACGTCCGGGCAGGTAGTTTCCAATGCCGAACCTAGTTCTCTTATTAATACCCCACTTTTTGGAGTTGCCGGAACTAAATACTTGAGGAATGAAAATGGTGACATCGTAGTTGACGAAAATGGATTTCCAAGACAAGGACGATACATCAAAGATGAAGAGGGCAATTATGTCATCGGCGAAGATGGTCTCCGCGCGGTTGACTTTTCTCACACCTTTATCGGGGATCGAGAACCAGATGCACTAATTGGTCTAACCAATACCTTGAAGTACAATAGCCTGTCCTTGTCGTTTTTGGTAGACTTTAGAATAGGAGGAGATGTGATCAATGCTACGAAAGCTTCCATGATGGGTAATGGAACGGCGGGAGAGCTTGATGACTACCGCAACCGAAGGATTGTCTTTGATGGTGTGGTAGAACAAGGTAGCGGAGAATTTGTGGACAATACAGAAGAAGTCATACTTGGTCAATCCTACTTTTCCAATTTTGCTGGTATTGGAGAGAATGTCGTCGAAGATGCTACTTGGACGAGACTTAGATATGTCACCTTATCATACGATCTGCCACAGGCTATTGCTGGCAGACTTGGCTTGAAAAGGCTATCTGTAGCCGCCACAGGCAGAAACTTGCTGCTATTAACGAAGTACTCCGGTGGAGACCCTGAGACCAACTACCAGGGAGCTGGTGTGGGTGGTTCTGGTACACTAGGACTTGACTACTTCAACGTACCGGCTGTCAAAGGATTTGATTTTTCACTTAAGGCATCATTTTAGGCATGGCTAAATTTCTAAAAAACCTATTTACCATTGGATTGTTGCTCACAGTGCCATTGAGTTGCAGTGACTTCCTGGACGTCAATGAGGACCTGGATAGTCCCGGAACCAGTACACCCAATTTCTTGCTGCCTCCCGTGTTGGCTAATTTCTCCACCAGCATCTTCGATCATGGAGAGGCGGAGTCCTACTTCACCCAGTATCTCGCTACTATGAGCGGTTTTGACAGGTACAAGGATCGATGGGATTATGTTACGGCAAATCGAATTGCACAGTGGCGAAGGCATTATCATGACATCTCCGTCAATGCGCAGCATACCATACAATCTTCGCAAAGAGAAGGAGCGACCAATTACGAGGGTATAGCTACGATAATCTATGCCTTTTCTACTCAGATCACTACGGATGTTTTTGGCAATATGCCATTTTCTGAGGCTTTGACAGGCAACCCATCACCGAGGTATGACGAACAGTCTTTTATCTATGAGCAAATCTTTCAGCTTCTTGCAGATGGAGTACAGCTGTTAGAAAATACGGACCCCACAACTGTGAGGAAACTGACCAGTATCGAAGATAATGTCCATGGAGGAGATTTAGAGGCTTGGATTGCATTGGCTCATGCAGTAAAGGCTAGGACTTTGTTGCACTTGACACCAAATG
>JAHCMJ010000166.1 GCA_019192485.1 Cyclobacteriaceae bacterium HetDA_MAG_MS6
TACTGCTAGCAATCGATCCGTAGCTACCATTGACCATGATGATCGTATTGTATCGCTCTAGCTGAATTTTATTCAATACCCTGATAGGGATGAGGCTTACATTCAAATCAAATCGATTATCCAGAAGATGCCATACTTCACCTGCATCATAAGCTGAGACACCCTCCTCTACAAGCAAAGCGATAGAGGGTTTTCTAACATTGCGTATTTGGGGGCTGCCGAGGTTGATCCCTGAAGTCCACCCTGTCGGTACTGAATAAACATCGATACCAGTCTTTTTTTGCATTTCGACCATTAGATCATAGATCTGCTGAGCATCCATAGTTTGATTTTGCACGGGGATCATGATACTTCCATAGTCAAAGTTCCGGTTCTTGTATGCAAATGGTTGTGCAGAAACTTTGGCCCTTATACCATTGGAAAGCAAGCTTGCCAGCATCTTCGGTGCATAGTAGTCATCCCATTCAAATACATATGCATACTCACTCTTTTCGACCAAGCTATTTTCTATATCGAAACTGACTCGGTTCCCTCTGCTGATGGTATTACTTTGTTTGACATCGAGATAGGTATATTGCTGGTTGAATGCCAGAGGAAGGGTCCATGCGGAAACATCGTAAAACAGACTGTCCTGAAAGGAAGTCACCTTATCGAACATGATGCGGATCAACTTGTACTGAGGTTGATTCAAAGGAACATAGTACGCGCTACCAGGTGAATAGGTATAACCTTGTACGCTTGTCGCTTTCTCCACTTCATAAACCTCGATCTCATGCTGGTCCATGATATGAGCAAGCTCCTTAGCTGCAGACTTATCAACCGAACCAAAAATAATACCCTTTTTACTGTCTTTTTGAGCGGTGTTGATGGCACTTTTAAAGAAATCTCGCTGATGCTGTAGCAAGTCCTCCCTCAAAGCCAGAGCGGCCTCTGTGGTAGATAATGAGGTCACAAATTGATTACGAATAGCAAATGGGAAAGTAAGGATACCATGATCGCTTTCTTGTGCGTGTGATCTCGCACTTGCCTGCTCAAAAAGAATACCTACGGCACCATTGATATCAGGAAAAGTAGATCCTTTGCCATAATAAAAGTCATCAAAGCTCTCTTTGGCGTAGTATAGCGAGCCGATCTTGTCTAGGGCTGCGGAATGATACTTGGCCATTTCCTCGGTTAGGCGAATGGTATTGGAAGGAGTATTGGGGTTGTTTCTGGATGGAATGCCGGGTTGGAAGAAAAAGGTCGAATTGGTTCCCATTTCATGGTGATCGGTCAGTACGTTCGGTTTCCAAGCGTGGAATTGTACTACCCGATTTTGAGATTCAGGTTGTTGCACGGGTAGCCAATCTCTATTGAGGTCAAACCAATAGTGGTTTGTTCTGCCTCGGGGCCAAAACTGGTTTTGCTCTTGGTTGTTGGGGTCAGTTACTTGATTTTTGGACTTTCTGCTATTGACCCAAGTAGAGAATCTTGTGAGCCCATCGGGGTTGAATGAAGGGTCTAATAGGATGATCGTGTTCTCCAGTAGCTCGTCGATAGCCTCCCCCTGAGCCGCAGCATAATGATACGCTGTCAACATACTTGCGTTGCTGCCACTGGCTTCATCACCATGAATACCATACCCCTGCCAGACCACAACCGGCATCGTGCTTAGATCTAGTTGATCAGAAACCGAAGGATCAGTTAATTTTTTATGTTCCGTTCTGATTTCGTCGATTTTGGCGTGGTTTTCTGGTGAGGTGATCGTCAAAAGAAGTTGGGGGCGTTCCTCATGGGTCTTGCCTGTTTCGATGAGAGTGACTCTATCGGACTGCTCGCTAAGTGCACGCATAAAGTAAACTAGGCGATCATGTGTGATATGCCATTCACCTACCTCGTGGCCCACAACTTGCTTTGGTGTCGGTATCTGTGAGTCGTAGGTAATATCATCGGGTAAGTAATAAGATAATTCTACTTGTGCAAAGCATTGAGAATAAAGGACTATACTGAAAAGAATGGTGGCGATTACTTTCATAAAGGAAAAATGTCTAAACTTATCGGGCACAATCTAACAACAAAGCCGCTGATCTGAGAAAAACAACAACCAAAATGTTATGATTGGTATTATTCGCAGTCCTGTGTAGGTAGAGGAGGGAAGAAAACGGCATTTGAATATACATCAACACAGGTCTCGAAACATGGCGGAGGAAAAAGCCCACCGCACCCCGGGCAAAGTACTCTGGGCACAAAAGTTTCTCTACTATCTACATTGCGCCGGTCGAAACATAGCCGAGCTTTCGAGATGGAGGAAGCGTTGAAGTAACCAAATACCGGGGTGCCAGTGCTAGTGTTGATCACGTTGCCACGAGTAGGAGGTATCGGAGCCTGGAATATATTATCTCCACGCTCCAACTGTTGCTGTATAGCGGAAAAAAAGTTGTAAGCACGCTCGGTCACGGAGGCTAATTTCACCAGTACATAATATCTGCCTCTGCCATTAAATGGCACGTTAACTGCATCAATTCTAAAAGTACCCCTGGATAGGTCTAGATTGTCTTGAAGCCTCATTCCTGAAACTAGGCTTTCTGTGACTTGCCAGCAATTGCGGAAATCGACGGCGGGACAATCACTTCCAGCAACGAAAACTTCAGCATACCCCTCCGCATCGATTTTGAAGTATTGGTTTTGCCCCAAATCGGTGGTGACACGGCTGGAGATCACGTGTAATTCACTTCGAGTAACCACGCCTTTGTCATCTGTTGTCTCTGTAGCTTGAAAAGTAGCTTGCAGAGAGTCAATTGCTCCTGGGTCAGGAATAGTCTCAGCAAGAGACTCATAAGTTACACCCCGTAGGTTGATGTTTATTTTGTAAGTACGTCCTATTTCACCCCTGATTCCATTAGGATTGGTCATATAAACTCCGGTGCTTACCTCCGTAAGTTGTTCTGAATTACCTTCATCATCGCTGATAGTGACGATACCACCTGATCCTATGCCAAAACGCCTTTCAAGCCCTTCTAAGCTCTCACTTGAGCGGATATACACATAGTAGGGACCAGGTTCTGTAGTAATGCTGCCCTCTACCACCAGTTGTACTTCTCCTTCCGGGAAGTCCTGGTCTATTTGCTGCACGCAACTCGCGAAAACAGCAAAACAGCCTATGGCTAGATATTTCATAAAACACTTCATATCATTCACATTCATCTAGTGGTAATGGAGGAAAAAAAAGGGCATTGGAATATACGTCTATGCAGGTGTCAAAGCAAGGCGGTGGTGTTAATCCTCCACATCTGACTGGATCTGGACACAGCAACGTGGGAACGGAAGTTTCATCGCTTTCAATGTCATTTCTTGAAAAGCATATCCGCTCCGTTGTTATTGACGCGGCATAGAAATAGCCAAGGAGTTGCCCGCCTGAATTATCGGTTATATTGCCGACTATAGGAGATAGAGGTGCTTGGAAAATATTGTCACCTCGATCTAGTTGTGCTTCTATCGTTGAAAAGAAGTTGTATGCGCGCTCGGTAATGGAAAGCAGATTGACTATTGCATAATACCTCCCTCTTCCGTCAAAAGGGATACTAGTTACATCCAATCGAAACTCTTCCCTGGCCAATTCCAGATTATCCTGGATCCGCACTCCGGAAATGATGTTTTCTCTGATTTGCCAACAGTTTCGGCCATCGACTGGGGGGCAATTACTAGAGGACACAAATACTTCAGCGTAACCGTTTGATTCTATTTTGAAAAATTGCTTTTTTGACAGATCTGAAGTTATTCTGGCCGACAGTATATGCTGCTCAGTGATCTGTTCTACACCATTCAGGTCTTCGGTGACCACCACATTGGGTTGAGATTGCAAAGAGTCCATCCCGGCTGGCTCTGGGATCGTTTCGGGTATTGATTGATAGGTTTTTCCGTTCAGCTCAATTGTTAATGTATAGGACCGCCCAACCACTCCTTGGATTCCCCCAACGCTCGTCGCGTAGAAGCCAAGTCCTATTTCTGACAATTGCTCTGTATTGCCTTGGTTATCACTTATCATGACACTGGCCCCCGATCCGATTCCTCTATTTTTCTGAAGCCCCTCCAGGCTTTCGCTACTTTGGATAGAAATGTAGTATGGACCTGGTGCTGTAGTGATACTCCCCTCGACAACCAGTTGCGCATTGGCTTCGGGGAAGTCCTGACTGATCTGATCTACACATCCACCTGAAGCTATAATCAGACAGAAGCAGATATAGTGTAGAAATGTATTTGTCCTCATCAGTTCGAAATTTGGGTTTGGATCACTTTGATACGTTGACCATAGGCATTTCTATTCAAGGCTTCGACTTGTATGGTAAATTCAGTAAGATTGTCTGATAGTGGGATGGTGACTTTTGCGTATCCGTTTTCGTTGGTTTGGATATCAGAGTCCCAGTAGATTACTTGTCTGATATCTGGTATCCTTGCTTCCTCTTTTTCAATTGCTCGTACAGGCTTATTGATTCGGCTTAAATAACCCTCCAGGTTGAATTTTTGTGCGCCGATCTCTTCTGCCGTGATTCCTTCTCTGGTGTAAAAAGCAATAACGCCATTTTGTGCTACATTCCCGATTGGGATGAGACTGCTCATGCTATTGATAATATCAATTCGCTGAATTTTGGCTGGATCCATACTGAGTATGATCTGATCATCTTCAAATGGAATACCATCGATGAGCTTCAATGGAGTGCCACGATACATGTCGCGGTTTTCTGTTGAGTACACCCGGATTTCATCTTTCTTGAATATGGCATACGGCACAATTTCTTTGATCACAGTTTCCATATCCTCCAGATAGACGTATTCGTCCATATTGATGGTAAAGTCTGCCCTGTTGTAGGTCAGCTTTGAGTCTTCCTGCGTTTGTTTAAATAAGTCTTGAATAGCTGGAGGTGGATAGTAAATAGATTCTACTTTTTTTCTGATCCTATTTCTGTCAATAGCATCACTCATGACTGGCAAAAGATTTGCGGAAAGACTTTCTGGATGTCTGCTTCTGATCTTCGTCGCATTTCTGATCTCAATTGAATAGTCCTCAAGGTTGAACACTCCTTCTTGATTGTAAAGTTTGAGGATCACATCCCTATTGCCAGTAAATCCAAGTTTCTCAAAGCGAAACTCCCCAAACTCATTGGTACTGGTGTATTTCAAGCCATTTGTTGCTCCCGGGATGCTCAGGATGATGGGCTTGAAAGTGGCTTGTCTGGCATCATACTTATGGATAAGCTTACCGTTAATTTCCAAGCCGCTGCTGACACACTCATTTTCTGCATAATATGATGCCAGCGGATATTTGAAATCCTGACCTAATAGCATTGCCTCAAGTTCTTGGTTTTCAATAGAGTCTCCTTCAAAATACCAGTTGCCGGATTGTACCGGATACTTGAGCATAGCGAAGTCCCGGGCCTCCCAGTGTTGATTGTAGGATAGAGCTTGACTCTCCAGGCTGTTATCAACCACTGAAATGGAGGCATCAGCAACTACGGGATTACCTTCTAAGTCTGTGATAAAGAGCTCGGCTTCTAAAGTTTCTCCTCCGGAAAATACTTGTTTACCTGTTTTGATACTTACTTGCAGGTCCTGCTTTTTGGGCATATAAATGAGCTTTTGGTTAGATTGCTCGTCCCTGTCGTTGGTCAAAATAATCTTGACAATGCCTGTTGGAAGCTTGGACTTCGGGATGAGCGTAGTCTTGTTTTTGATGACAAATCTGTCCTCTGCTCCGGGAGCTTTGATGACAAGATACTTGCCGAGGACCTCTTCAACATTGCTATCCACATTTACTTCCAGAAAAGGACCGTTAAACTTTGTCCTAAGGATTGTTCCTCTATCCTGAATGACTAGAGGTCTTTTAGAAAGGAGAGAGGAGTCGGGATTGAAGATTTTTAAATAATAGTTTTTGCCTGGCTCCGGGGTGAAAACAAAATCGGTGATCCCAAACTTGGGCGTACGAATCTTCAGCATGGTACTGTCATTATCAGCAACTATCTGTCCACGTAAATCCATGGTTATGGTGTCTGACTCAGTACCATAGTCACCAATAGTCTGGCCATCCGGAGTCAATAGCTTAAGCTTATATGCTGTCTGATTTTCTGGTTTAAGATGTGCTGGAAGTACGTACTTGATTTGTTCAATTTCGTCGATGGTCGTCTGATATGCGACTGCCAATTCAGCGAAATAGGGTACACCTTGGTCATTTTTCGTTACTTTAACAGCGACCCTACCAGGAAGATCGGCGACCAACTGGTCCCCCTCAAATGCGATGTCAACGGTTGACTCTTTCTCCACAGCCCAGGAAATACCCTGCTCTATGTTGACAATGGGAATGCCAGTCAGATGCAGTGCGTTCAGGGTAAAGGGATTATAGAACAACAGGGTGTAAACACCCGACTGTTGTGACTTTGGTATAGATAAAGAAAAGATTCCTTGATTGTCCTGCACTAATATGCTATTGGTGAGAATGAATTCACCATTTCTATCATTGATAAGTGCTACTCCGACTGTCTTGGCATAGTCCATCGCGTTTTTGAAATAGATCTTCCCATTCAGTTCCTCTCCAGCAATGACCAGGCTTTTTTGTAGGTGTACATGCACCATGTCGGAGCTATTTGCACATTGACCAAAGGATGTGATCATACAACCTATAATGGCCACAATCGTGAGGATGTGTTTACTTCTTAGCATTGAATTTGAAGTTGTAGGTGAATGATGGGAATACGGCTCCAAGTACTGTCAACTTAAAGGCCCTTGGTTTGGTATTGTCCACGGCGGATACATAGACGGAATATGGGTTTCTGATTCCCAGGACATTATAGAACGAAAGTGTAAAACTGTTTTCCCACTTTCTGTCACGCTTATAGGATCCTGACAGTGTAAAAGATAGGTCGAGGCGATGAGTGTCGGGGATTCGGAAGTTATTACGTTCAGTGTAAGAAAATATTCTTACCCCGTCGTAAACAAATCCTGCTTCGGGAACGGTGACTGGTCTTCCTGAGGTGAAAACATAGTTTGTTGAGATCGACCACAATCGACTAGGCTTCAGACTCCAGATGAAGTTGAGGTTGTGTGGCCGGTCAAAATCAGCAAAGAAATAATCTCCCTCGTTTACTTGTTCTTCGACAAACCTACTGACTACCTGACGTTCAGACCTGGAGTAAGTGTAGCTGACCCAGCCTGTGGATTTTCCGATTTTCTTTTTGAGGAGCATTTCCAAACCATATGATCTCCCTCTGGCATCCAATAGGTCTGCTGCTAGTGTCTCATTGAGCAATATCTCGGTTCCGGTTTGCACCTCTGTGATGCTGGTAATATCCTTGTAGAATACTTCAGCCGAGGCTTCGAACTTGTTGTCTTTGAAGTTTCTGAAAATGCCAAGGTTATATTGATGACTCACTTGCGGTTCGATATTATTGTCTACGGGTTTCCAAATATCTGTAGGTAGCGAAGCCGTCGAGTTAGAAAACAGGTATATGTACTGCCGATTAATGCTGTATCCACCTTTTAGCGAGGTTTGCGGTGATAGCAGGTAATTGAAAGAAAACCGAGGTTCGAATCCTGAGAAAGTCCTGATGAATTCACCATCTCCACGAGATACGGTATCAATAATGGAAGATGGGTTTCTGGCCGCGTTTGGGTTATATACATATTCGTCTATTGGACCTATGTTGGTAAACATGGAGTATCTAAGTCCGGCATTGACCGATAGCTTTTCTGATAGTGTGATCTCACTGTGCATGTATACTGCAGACTCCAGTCCCTGCTCTTCGGGTATGATGATCGGAGCGAGTGCCGATTGGCCAGAAGGATCCCTTTCCCCCAGATCGAACTTGTAGAGATTGGTGTTAAACCCGATATCGACAACCATGTTATCATTGAGAAAATAGGATGCATTGGCATTGAGGCCGATGTTTCTGATGCCATTGCTAAAGCGAAAACCAAACTCGTCATCCACGTCCTCGAGTTCTGCTATGTATTGTGAATAGAATCCAGTAAGACTTGTAGACAATTTGAAATTGAAAAAGTGGTTCCACCGAACAGAAAGCCCCCTAGACTGGTAACTATACAGTGAATCTCCTCCGAAGCTGAAATTGTCATTACTGAAATATCCCGATGACGACAAGACATCCTTTTCAGAGGCGTTATGATGTATTTTGAAGTTGACATCATAGTAGTCAGCTGAACTGTTGCTGAGGCTATTGTTTTTGAATTGTCTTAGAATCCAAGTTGGGTTAGCAGTCCTGGCAGCTAGCAGGAGGCCGGTTTTGTCTTTGACAATTGGCACATCTACTTTCACTTTATTGACCACAGGCCCAACACCACCCTCAATTTGAAAGTCTCTTTTGTTGGACACTTGCTGCTCAACGGTGAGAAGTGAGGAGGATCTTCCACCATGTGTGGCAGGAACTGTACCTTTATATAGGGTGAAGTTTCCTACCATTTCCGGGTTGAAAATGGAGAAAAAGCCCAGCAGGTGAGAGGAGTTGTATATAGGTATATCGTCTAGCAGGATAAGGTTTTGATCAATATTTCCACCTCTCACATTAAACCCTGTAGCTCCTTCACCTACGGAGGTCACCCCTGGCAGGGTAGATACAATCCTGGAGATGTCAAGTTCACCCATGAAAGTGGGCAAGGTCTTGATGGACTTGATATCCAGCGTAGTCATACCACTGTTTACACCTTTGACATTTTCATCAATAGCCTGGCCTGAAACGATGATCCCTTCCAGCTCGATGGTTTTGTCAAAGACACTGACATCAAGTGTGGTATCCCGATCGAGGATTAAGGGCATCACTCTGTCAATAGTACCAATAGATTTGATGACCAAGGTATACCTACCAGCGGGAATCTTTGTGGAATAAAACCCATCAAAATCGCTCACTACACCAGTTTCTAACTCTTTGAAATAAACGGTAGCATTTTCGATTATTTTCTCTGTATTGGCATCTTTGACATAACCTTCTATCGTATAATCGGGAACGGTGGATCTTGCGGCTTCGTTGATAAGGATGATCAGTCGGTCATTGATGATCTCGTAGGATAGACCAGTTTTATAAAATATCTCCTTGAGTACCTCCGAAAATGATTCACCTGCAAATTTCCTGGTTACGGTCTTTCCGTCGAGCCATTCTTGCTTATAAAAGAACTGGACTTTCAGCTCGGACTCCAGATCAGATAATACTTGAACCAGTGGCTCCCCTTGATAACTTTTGGATAAAGGTTCTTGTAATTGAGCAATAGATGGACGAAGACTTGCAATAAATAGCAAGGCTAGCATAATACAGGATTTGTACTTCATAGATGATCAATCGATAGATATTTAGGCGTTTGCAATTAGATAATATGGTCATCCTCATTTTATTCACAACCAGGCACTTCAAATGGGGGTAAATAAGTTGCGGGAGCGTGAATAGTGAGACAAGTCTGAGGAGGTGCGGACAATGCTTGTAAAAAGGTTGCGTTAGACGGTGTATTCACCCGTGAAACGCATACTTTAGTTTCGGTTACACTATAAGCTGAAAAGAATCCTATAGCAATGTCATTGGCATCGTTGTCATTGATGATATTGCCAAAAGTGGCGGCGACAGGGGCCTCGAAAATACCCTCATCTCTTTCGGTCTGGGCTTTCAGCGAGTTCCAAAAATCATGAGCAGCCTGAGAGATGGAAAGAACCTGTATTTCGGCAAGGTATCGGCCTCGTCCTAGAAAAGGTATGGCAAAGCCCTCAAATGCATAACTTGCTGTTCTTATGTTTTTGCTGGTTCCGATAGCAACCTCCTGGACAATATCACCATGGTTTTTCCAGCAGGAGGCAGGTCCAGAACACCCACTGCAATCCGTTGCTTCAAGTATGAAAGATTCCTCCACCCCCTGAGCTTCAATTTTAAAATAGTCATCTGTTTCGCCCCTGGTCAACTCCAATGTCACGATGTGTTGCTGAGTAATAGTAGAGGGACAGATGAGTTCGGCGGTCTGTCCAGGGACACACTCAGCTCCCGTAGGAAT
>JAHCMJ010000167.1 GCA_019192485.1 Cyclobacteriaceae bacterium HetDA_MAG_MS6
AGACTTCTCCTCCCGTCGAAGTGACGTTAAAGGATCAATCCCACAGTACAGTTTACATTAATGCTCTAGCACCTGCTTGCATCCAGGAGGGCAGCAGGAAGTGTAGGCGAATGAGCGAACAGGGCGTGTTGCGGGTCGGGACGGTGGGTAGGCCGTGGGTTTTTACACTTCCCTAAAGTTTTTGGTTGCTTTTCACGGAAAAGTAACAGCACTTCCGGCCTTGACCCGTCCTAAAATAGAGAACGCCATGTCGAACCGAAGCAGAGCGGAGGGAGACATCCCCTGATTGGAGTAATCATCTTAACGCTTAATAAGACTTCTTCTACCTGCGGTTGTCGAAGTGACGTTTGATAAATGACCGTGCCAAAAAAGCTCATTTCTATACTGGTACGTCACGTCGAACCGGAGCGCAGAGTAGGGAGACGTCTCCTGAAAGAGGTGTAATTACCCTCCCTCCTAATGAGACTTCTCCTCCCGTCGAAGTGACGCCATTCAGGAGGTGTTGCTGAAAAACAGCGCTATTCAAAAAGAACCAGCTCCCGATATTTAGGACTGATAGGCAAAAACTGATCTTTTCCTATTTCTACACTTTCTCTGTCGTAAGATTTTATAGCATGCTTGTTGACCACATAAGATTTATGGATACGAACAAAATAGTCAGGAAGGTCCTTCTCGACTTCCCTTAATGTGGAATAGCTAATCATTTTCCTGGCTCTGGTCAGGTGATAGGTGACATAATTGCCTAACCCCTCAATGTAGGTGATCTCCTCAGGAGGTACTCTGTGAAATCTCTTTTCCGAACGAATTTCCACCACCTCGGTCAGATTCTTTTCATTTCTTTCGCGCTCGGTGAGATACAATTGGAAGACTTTGATCGCCGACAGCAACAACACCGTAGAGTTGATAAGCACAATAGCCCTGATAACTGCTGCTGGATCTAGCAATTCCCTGATCTCCAAAACTCCTAGCCCATCGTAGAAAAAATAAATGAAAAATCGCTGAAGTACCCCGGCAACCAACAACATCAGCAGGTACCCACCCGCGAATCCTAAATATCTCTTGTTGAGAAGAAATTTGGGAATCAAAAAATAAAGGCAGGAATAGACTGCCAGCATTCTGACTGGTAACAAGATAAATTCCAGATAAAACGACTGCCGATAATGCCCGTCTTTCGCCCAGACAAGCCCAAAAAGAACATAGTAGCCTAGCCAAAAAATGGAATGCATAAGCACTCGGGAGCCTAAAAGGTGATTTCTCCTCATGACTTAAAAAGGCATGTCATAAAAACCAGCCTTGTGACATAAAAATGGACACCAATCACATAATATCCTCATCTTATAAATGTAACCCTATGATCATTGCGATTAAAAATCATGATCAAAATAAGCAGTATTTTCCTAACGCTAATGATTATTGGCGATCTCGCACAAGCGCAACCAGTCCTTGGTCGCAGGGCTTCATGGCAAGCACAAATCTCCGCTCCGGCAGGTGTCCCAGGGGCTACTATAAGATCCATTGAAAAGAGAAGTCCACTGGAGATAGCTGGCGTATTTCCTGGTGATTTGATCCTGCAAGTAGATGATAAACTGATCAATACCCAAGAATCATGGACTTCTGCCACATATGCTTTGAGGGCCGGTCAACCAACAAGGCTTCTTGTAAAACAGGGAAATGAGGTAAAGACGATAACAGTAGAATTTCCACAAATTGAAAAAGAAACTCATGCTGAGCTAGATACCTTCTATGAGACTATCATCAGCGACTACGGGATAGCCCAGCGAACTATTATTACCAAGCCTAAAGTAAAAGGAGGACAACCCGCAGTCCTATTAATCCAGGGATTGAGTTGCTCGACTATTGAAAAATATTCCGGTCGCAGTAATAATTGGGTCAGGGTAATCAATGACCTCGTAGAGCAATCGGGCATGGTCGTCATGAGAGTAGACAAACCTGGTGTCGGGGACAGCGAAGGAGATTGTACAGAAACAGATTTTTATACAGAGCTGGAAGGTTACGAAGCTGCGATTCGATCACTCAAGTCAAAGCCCTATGTGGATACCACCAAAATTATCGTTTACGGTGCCAGTATGGGTAGCGCACTGGCTCCTTACATCGCCAACAAGTACCAACTTGCTGGTGTGATTTCGGATGGCACATTTTTCAAAACCTGGTACGAACATATGCTTGAGATCGAACGTAGGATCAGGAGAATGAGCGGTGATAGTCAATCCCAAATCACTGAGAAAATGAACAAGTATTACATCCCTTTGTATCATGGTATGCTGATCCAGAAAAAAACTTTTCAACAGGTAATTGATGAGTACCCTGCTTTGGAAGCTTACAATTATCATGGTCCCAGACATATGTATGGTCGTCCAGTGAAGTACTACCAGCAACTTCAAGATTTTGATTTTGCGGGAGAATGGGAGTCTCTGCAGGTGCCTTTGCGCATCATGCGAGGCACAAATGACTGGATCATGTCTTCTTTCGACAATCATATGATCATGGAAACGTTGGATTTGGCGGGTCATGAAGACCACACTTTGTATGAATACGAAGGCCTGGACCATTGGAATACGATCCATGAGACCCCCGATGACTCCTTTTCTTTCAAACCAGGAAGATGGGAAGATAACATCAGCGGCATCATTATTAAATGGGCGAGAGAGTTGGTGGGCTTAAAATAGAGGAACTTTTAGTGAGTGCTTGCGTTTACCATGGCTTAACCTATTGGGAAAGCCATGCCTCACCTTCATAAGAATGTCTGGATATTGACCATAGCGCAAGCGTTGATCATGTCAGTAAATTCTCTAGGAGTATTTGTGGGGGGATTGATTGGTAGCAAACTGGCCCCGGTCGAAAAACTAGCGACCTTGCCTGTAGCCAGTACTGTAGTGGGCACTGCAGCCAGTGTAGTCCCTGTCACATTGCTCATGAGGCGCCTTGGGCGAAAAAGATCATTCAATTTAATTGTGATCTTTTCCATTTTCATAGCAATACTTGCAGCATATTCGGTATACCGTGAATCCTTCTATCTTTTTTGCTTCAGTACTCTCCTGTTTGGTACGACCAGCGCTTGTGTTATGCAGTTTCGATTTGCTGCCATGGAAAGTGTATCTGTCGAACTCATCCCCAAGGCAGCTTCAAGTGTACTCCTTGGAGGCATTGCGGGCGCATTCATTGGTCCTGAAACCGCCGTGCTTGGAAAGGATATTCTGGGAGTAGAATTTGCTGGATCGTTTCTACTGTTGGGTGGTTTTTTTGCAGTAGGGTTGATCGTCTTGCAATTTTTTGAAAATCCGATTGTCGAGTCCGCTGAAAGCAAAGGCACAGCAAGGCCATTGCCAAGCATCCTTAAAAATCCCAAACTATGGGTAGCCATATTAAGCGCGACAGTAGGCTATGCCATCATGACATTCATCATGACGGCCACGCCAGTAAGTATGCATGTCATGGATGGACATTCGCTGGAAGATACAAAGTGGGTAATCCAAAGTCACATTGTAGCTATGTTCCTGCCCTCGCTGATCACACCAAAAGTGATTAAGCATCTAGGTATCCCGGGAACTATGATCACTGGATTAGTTGCTTACCTGATTTGTGTAGGTGTTGGCTATTCCGGACACCAGTTTGGTTATTACTGGATATCACTAGTGCTACTAGGTATCGGCTGGAACTTTCTTTTCATCGGAGGCACGACACTCCTTCCTCAAACTTATCAGACCAGTGAACGATTCAAAGTACAAGCCGTTAATGAGTTTGTAGTCTTCGGCTCACAAGCTATGGCGTCTTTATCTGCCGGATGGTTTATCTTCACTTTAGGCTGGGAGACGCTTCTGGCAGCAGTATTGCCGATTATTGTATTCCAGTTATTAGTCATTTGGAAATGGGGATATAAATGAAACTTCAAGAACAAACCTACAAGGATGCTTACTTACCTGTGGACCCGGATTTCCTGGAGTTATTGACGCAGCTTACTCATGAAAACAGGTCAGGTAAGGTTCATTTCTTCAATACCAGAAATGACGTTGACGATGTGCAAGGAGTGCTAAAAGCCTTGGTAAAGACTAGAAGTGGTGAATTCCTACAGCTAATTGGAGGAAGCGCTGTCCGAGTAGACAAAATCATCACTGTACTTGGTAAACCAGGGCCGGCTTTCGATGAATATGACAGCTATGGCAGTGTCTGCTTCAACTGTTTCGATCACGGACAGTTTTAGCCGATCATTACTTTTTCGTAGCCTTATCCATTGCTTCAAAATCTAAGACCAAGATACCTCGACCCATGCCAGCTGCATCCTGAGTGTGCGCATACTGAAAGGCCATGTACCTCCCATCATCACTCACTACTGGGTTAGATGCTTTATAATTTGGATTGTCATTGAAATAAGTGATCCGTCTCATATCACCGGATCCGTCCAAAGTAAGCTTGTAGATATCAAGTGTCAGGTATCCTTGCATACCACGAAAATCCGGCCGATGCCGATTGCTTTCGACCAGGATGTGCTGTCCATCAGGAAAAGTACCCTCTGGCTCATCGTAACGATCCTCTCGTTGTGAGTAGTTGATGATCGTCTTATTCTTCAGGTTGATTCCCATCACTTCCGCTTCCGTCTTAATGTACTCCCCGAACGCATAGAAGATCAATTCTTCATCATGAGGCGGGCGAAAGTTCTGGGTCTCCATCCCCCAACCTTTTACCGGAGAAGGCAAATCTTGTGATACTACTATTGGCTTTTTCTCCACTAGCTTGGGAACGCCATTTTCATATTTGATCTCTGCCACGGATATAGCTGGTCCAAAAGCCCAGGCGATCTTCATCTTCTTCCTAGAGGCTGCTGGCCCTTCCTTACAATGTACACCAAGTGGTGTAGGAGGCCCTGAAAGGTCCGACTTCAGTACCCAAAGCTCAGCATTCTTCTGATCCCGACTTCTCCAAGGGTCCTTGGCGTCAAAAGTCGGGGCACCCGAGAGCAAGATATCCCCATTTGCTAAATACAAGGCTCTAACAAAACCCTCATGAAAAAAGTGGTGCGTCATAGGCCTGATCGTACCCGTAGCTACTTCTACTTCGAATACATCCCCGAAAGTTTTCTCCAGGAAAAGTATCCTTTGGCCATCATGGGACCAGTCTGCTCGTTGGCCAAATTCCGTCACTTGCCTGATATAGGGGGGCAATGTATCCAAGGGAGAAATAGAAGGTACTGTTTGCCCTAAACCCTGATGAAATCCGAAAATGACTAAAAATATAACTAAAGCTGGTTGTTGAATTCGTATTGAATTAACCCACATGAATTTTTACGGTTCTGTTTTTCTAACGGTGGGCAAATATAAGCACGGCGGCGTGGTTGACAGACCGTTAATCCAAAGACAATCGAGTAGTTATGAAAAATGATGGATTTGACTTGCGTTCACTTGCACAATTACCCGATCTGATTTACCGAAAGAAAGCGTAAAACCCTCCTCTTGCAGCCTTGCCATGGACAACTCCGGATCTTTGAGGTTCATCAGACTCCAATCTTTTCGCAGTACCCGCCAAAATGGAATGGTATCAGTTTCTGCGGCAGAAGACGAGGCTATCTTTTTAATGGCATTACCTGTTCTCATCGGACAGGTGACTTCTGTCTCAAAATCCCTAGCAAGTTTCTTACATAGCATATCAATGGTGATCACCTTTCCAAAAGACACTTGGGCTAGCGTCTGTTCAATCAGCTCAAGGGTCGGATGTAGCATTTTACCCGCACCATAGAACTTTTCCATTTTCTCCGGAATATTGACAATTCTTACTTCACTCATGACTTGATCGTTTTGGAGTATAACCTGGAGCTTATAAATGCTGCCACAATCATTTCCAGCCAACTTAGAGGGAGTACTACCCATAACATCCGCCAATCAGCGAGACCCGAGTTGGCTGTTGCTACCCAAAACATGACGAATATGGCAAGCCAAGTCAATGTGCCAGAAGTGAAAATCGTCCTCCAGGAGTTGTCAAACACAGTAGCACAAAGCCAGAATATGGCTACAATCAAGGCTGTTAACAGCATATCCCACAGCCCCCAGATGGCTAGAATGCTCCATGACATCTGGGCAATCCCTTCCTGCTGATCTAGAAAGCTTTGCATCTCAGGACGGACAAGCAGAAAGTACCTGAAAACTTCAGATATATTAACCCAAATACTAACTAGCAGGATGACTATCAAAAACTTTCTGAAATTAAATAATCTCATTTTGGTGGTCTTAAAACTGTCTAATCGTCCGCCTCAGGTTCTCAATAACTTCCTCAGGCGCGACAAGTTGTGGCGTGGACTGATAAATGGCAACTGACTTATGCAATGCATCTATTTGCTCCACGAGTTCTATACTGCGATCAGTATGCGCGGCAAAACGCAATTGACGGGGATCGATCACTTGATTACTGATCAGGAAATCTACTTTGCGATGGCACCTGCAAGGATTGGTTGAGTTGGCAAGGCCACATTTGGCTTCTAAAAAGTTTCTGATCTTATCCCTTGCCCGGGACAGTATCTTTCTAAAATTAGCAGCGCTCATCTCCAGCACTTGCGCGCCTTCGGCGCTGTTGAGCTCCAGCAACTCGCCCAGGATGTAAACAAGCCTACTGGTATCACTAAGGCAAAGCAACAGTCCATGGGTGCAGCTCACTTTTACCTCTTCTTCCAATAGTTTCTGCTCGCCTAGATTCTCCGTATAGCTGATACTATTTTGCTGTCCACTATCTATGGTTTCGGCATAGTCCTCAAATGACACTGCAAAAGCTGGTTTTGCGCTGGTTTTGATGGATAGCAGGTAGTTGGAAGCTACTCGATACACCCAGGTCTTGAAGGCGCTATCACCACGGAACGTACTTAGACTGGTAATGATCTTGACCAAAATCTCCTGGGTAGCATCTTTGGCATCTTCCGGGAATAGCAACATCCGTAAGGCCAGGTTGTAGACCAGGTCCTTGACCTCCAGTACAACTCCTTCCAATGCATCCTGATCACCGGCCGTAGCTTTTTTGACGATGTGTTCGATTGATTTCCGCATTCTATGTAATTAGACTGGAAACAAATCACAAGTGTGACATAGCTAAGAAAATTTTTTAGGAAAATGAAATCCGTAAGCTGAACTCAGCCACACTTACTGCTTCGAGGAATCCTTGAGCTGCCAAAGCACGTTTACAATTTGCCACTTATCATTGAGCTTCACAATGTGCATATAGTCGATCCAATCATCAGCTATGAGTTTGACCGAGGCAGTCTTGTCAAAAATATCCAGGATAATAACCTCTTTTTGAGGATTCTCCGGGAACTTGTCTCCATCCTGATTGTATGTCTCTGCCAACAGGATCATCGCGTCGGTAAAGGTTTCTCTTAAGTACTGCTTTTGCGTCTTCTTATCGGTCCAGAAAGTCCTCTTGACCATCCTTGGATGCGCGGCTCGCTCAAATAGTTCGGGCTTTGTTTCGTGCTGTGACTCGATATAATCCAGGGCAGCTCTTCTGATATCCAATGTATCCTGCCGGTTTTGGGCTTGAGCGAGAAATGCAAATGCCGAAAAAATGCATACTAGTAACAAAACGGAAGGTTTCATAAGCATCATTGTTTCTGAGATATCCCGGGAGGAAGGGTACAGACCTACAAACGATATCCGGAGCTTAGCGTTGCCTTGATGCGACCAATGTTTGTGACACTGGTATATCTATGAGGAACCTATTCATTCTCAAGCCGTTGGACTTTCTCCTGGAGTTCCGTGATCTGCTTATTCTGCTTAATCAGGTAAAGTGTCAACTCTTTTGCTACTAATTGATAGATAAAAAGGAGCTTTATTCCTTTCTGTACTTCCCATTTGCGGTTTTTAACTCTTCCTTTGCCAAGTTTTCGCATTTCCCAACAAAGGACTTCATAGTTGCGACAAAATCGGAGAAGTATCTAGTATCAATTGTGATTGTATCTCCTTCGAATCCTCTAGACCTATCTCCAGCTTTAAGCAAATAAAAATCGTTGACTTTTCCCTGATTATGAACAATGATGTCACGTGTTGCCTTGTACTCAAACCATTTAGTCCAGTAACTTTCTGACAAATGTATTCCTAAAGCCTTCTCAAAATACTCTCTTTGTTTCTGAGGACTAGCATAAAATACTGAAGTAATATTTTTCTCGATTATCTCCTTTATTAAATCGGGTTTCGAACCATCGACTATAGCTATTACATCAAGTTTCTTCACAAGATCAAGCCCTTTTACATTACATTTAATTCGACGTTGATCTTTCAATAAAATCAATCTCATGAATTCACTAAGGAAGTCCTCAATTTGCGCAATGAGAAAAACGAAGATCGAGAAAAGTAAATCTCTGTCCTTTATCCTATTGATAATTTCTTCTAATTGCGAAAAATCTCTAGTTATCGTCTTGATTCTTCCTTTAGATGGAACAGATATCTTTAGATTATCTTGGAAACCTGGATCTAGCAATGACTTTTCTAAGGAAGTCCTTGTAATAGATACCCACCAAAAGGTCTCATTAATTAACTTCTGCTTTTGGCTTCTTAATTTGCCTATTCTTTTATTGAATTCGCTGCTAGTCAATTCCGTAAGATTTGATTTTTCAGGTTATGTCTATTTAAAACAAAGTTATGTATCTCGGAACGTACAACAATTGATCCGTGATATTTAGAAATTCAAAAAGAAAAACCAGCACTTAAGAATTGCAAGTGGTCTTTTAGCTATCTTTACGGTATTCAAATTTGACGTAGCCAAGGCAACCGGCTTTAAATGTTGTAGGCTATTCGACCATATGTCTTAATCGCAGATGTGTGGAAAGATAAGCAGAAGCCCACTTCTCAGTGGGCTTTTTTTGTTTCCTTACTAACATGTTACTTTCTACTAGGCCTCCTCAAAAACATGACGAAACGATTATACTTAGTTCTAGTTTTGGTTAGGACAGTTCAAGGCAATTGGGTGAATAATTAATTGTAGTACTCCAAAACCTTCAATAGGCATCAGCCTATAGACCCTACAACTCTTTTCATAAAGCCATTAAGTGCTTCTTTGGAAGGTGTTCCGCTTTTGATCTCCTTGTGGACCTCCATCGCTCCATATAAGTTGGAGAGCACCTCGCCCAGTACGTCCAGCTCTTCATCCTTTACTCCCTTGGCCTCGGAATAGTGCTCTAGCAACTCGATAGTTTCCACTACCCAATCTTCATCATTAGTTTCGATGAAGTCCACCACATGTTTGATAATTGGTAATTTCATGATTGTTGATCTTTCCTAGTTATGCGTTGGCCAGCTGATTTAAAATCGTCTTGATCGTTTCCTCTTTGTTACCCTCCGCCTGCGCAACGAGTTTACCCGCTTTAAAGCCAGCAAACGTAGGCAGGTTTTTTACCGTGGCAAGCGCTCTTGAATCCGGCAGTTTTTCGGCATCTACATATACAAATTGAATGCTTTCATTTTCCGTAGAAAGCCGCTTGAACTTGGGTTTTGTGATTCGACAATTGCCACACCATGTAGCACCATATTGTACAATAACTTGGTCGTGATCCCCTACCAGTTGTTTTAAGTTATCTTCTGCTAATTCTATCATCTTTTTTTCTTTTTAAAAGTTTGAGACAAATTTCTTATAAATCGTATTTATTGAAATTATGATACTATAATTTTAAATTATGACTATTCAGCAATTGGAATATGCACTAATGCTGCAGCGAATGGGCAGTTTTACAAGATCTTCTCAAGCGCTAAACATCACCCAACCGGCGCTAAGCCTTCAGGTCCAAAAACTGGAGGAGGAAATAGGACTGACTTTATTCGATCGATCGAGCGCTCCTGTGGTGGCTACTGAAGATGGCAAACGCTTTTTGGAGCGGGCACAGGAAATCGTTACCAGCAGTCGAAATCTGATGGCGTTTTCTAATGAGCTTCAGGAAGACTATACAGGAACCTTAAAAATCGGGATGATCCCCACCTTGTCTCCCTTTCTGGCTCCTTTGTTTAGCAAACCTCTTTCCAGG
>JAHCMJ010000168.1 GCA_019192485.1 Cyclobacteriaceae bacterium HetDA_MAG_MS6
GTATCAATGACAGGTTTTCTACCCCGCCATATCCCTGATCAATACACCAAAGTACAAACTGATGCCAATTCTCACCAGCGCCCACCTTGACCAGGACTTTTTCCGTATTTTCTCTAATAACACCCATTCCGGTGATCTCATTTTTCACCACAACCTTCCTCTGATTGCCTGTCAATAGAATATTTGACCCTCCCCCTAGCACCAATTTGGGAAGAGCCCTAAACCTATCCATTTGATAAATCTCGTCCAGCTCATCCAAGTTGGTGACTATGGCCATATGCTGAGCATTGACGTCTAATTGAAAAGTATTGTAAGGTTTAAGTGAAATATTTTGATGAATGAGCACCAGCTAGCTATTTGTGTGTTTTAACCATCGGGGAAAGAAAACCGCAAAGATACCTAATGAAACAGCCAGTCCAACACCATACTGCCAGGTATTTGGCATATTAAAGATAATCCCACCGATCAGGAACATTGCTGAGTACGCCAATCCACAACCAGCCAACCAACATATCAAGGAATATAGCAATACATAAGACTGCATATCTGAGCTAAACACTCGCCAATTGCCAGCGGGTTTTACACGATCATAAAAACCCCTTAAGGTCTCCATATCGTTTGTCGGCGTGAGATAGGTGACCAATATCCAACAAACTGTAGTAAAGCTTACTATGAAAAAGAATGAGTCCGGAAAAACCCAGGCTAATACATACCGGGCAATAGCATATCCCACAAATGGAGCTATACTGGCAGTAATTTCACTCCAAGCATTCACCCGCCACCAGTACCATCTCAAAATGAGTACTAAACCAAGCCCTGCACCACACTCCATCAAAAACTGCCAAACACTGGAAATAGTCTCAATCCTGGTGGTCACGAACAAGCCGATTCCGGCCAGCAAAATCGTCGCTATACGAGAAGCCATGACAAGTGATTTCTGCTTTGCCGAAGGCTTTAACACCCGATACAGATCATTGATCAAATACGAAGCTCCCCAATTGAGTTGGGTGGATATAGTACTCATATAGGCAGCCAGAAAAGACACCAGCAAAAGTCCTTTGACCCCCTCTGGCAAAAAATCCTTCATAGCCATCACGTATCCCAGACGCTTATCAGTCAGATTTGGATAAAGTACCAGTGTAGCTACCGCTACGATTACCCATGGCCACGATCTGAGACAATAGTGCGCGATCTGAAAAAGAAACGACGAATACACAGCATTTTTTTCATCCTTGGCACTCATCATGCGCTGTGCGATATACCCTCCACCTCCAGGTTCGTTGCCAGGATACCAACTAGCCCACCATTGTATGGTAGTATAAGCCAGAAAACTACCTAAACCCAAGACCAGAGCCGAAGTTGCAGACTGATCTGATCCTATGACTGGAAGAAATGAAAATGTACTTTCCGGAAGTGCCGCTTTCAACCCAGCAATCCCCCCTACTTCGGGCACATCCAATACCACAAATGCCAAAATAAAACTCCCGGCTATAGCTGTCAAAAACTGTAATACGTCAGTGTAAACAATTCCTAATAGGCCTGAAATGGCACTATAGCCCATAACCACTAATATCGCCAATCCAGTGACCCATAAACTGGAGGTTCTGCTCAAATCAAAAAACACCTCCAGGAGTGAGATCAAAGCAAGGTTTACCCACCCAATCACCAGGCTATTTAGGAAGACCCCCATATATACTGATTTAAAAAGCCGAAGAAACCTGGCCGGTGCACCCGAGTATCTTACATGTATAAACTCGACATCTGTCAGCACATTAGCTCGACGCCAATACCTGGCAAAGAAAAAAGTCGTGAGCATCCCACCTACAAGCATATTCCACCATAGCCAGTTGCCAGATATTCCATTTGTGGCGACTAATTCAGTTACCGCCAAAGGAGTGTCTGCCGCAAAAGTTGTGGCCACCATAGAAGTACCTGCTATATACCAAGGAAGATTGCGACCCCCAAGAAAAAAATTATTGATGTCTTTACTAGCTGACTTCCGAAAATAAGCAGCTACAAAAAGGTAAAAACCAACAAATGCTCCAATGACAATTAGATCAATAGTAGAAAGTGACATGTATATAGGTTATTTGGCTTCAAACATTATCTGGCCTCCAATAATAGTCATCATGACTTCTGTATTCAAGACTTCTTCTTCGTCAATAGTCATAATATCTTTTGACAACACCGTTCGATTGGCAAGTTTACCAGCTTCAAGAGAGCCTTCGACATTTTCTTAGAAGGCCGCGTGAGCGGGTAAGAAGGGCAATTAGAGTCTTTTTCATAGGCTTAGGCCTTTATCCATTTCGATGATAAGCTCCTAAAGTTGATAAATATTTCCTTATTGGCCATCTGCCTTCAATTTTTACTTAAGAATTACCTAAATTTGCGCCTCCATTTGAGTGAATGGCGATTCCGAAACTAACTGGAATTGATTTGTTAGATTAATCTATGAGCGGATGATCCTATGCTCGTAGTGTACAAAGGATCGAACTTTTATTATGGCAGAACAAGAAAAAGAAAAGCTTCAGGAAGAAACTACCAATACTGAAGCCACTGCAGAAACGAACGAGGTGAAGCCTACAGAAGAGGCCAAAACTCCTTCAGAAGAGAAAAAGGAAGTCGAGGCAAAAGCTGAAGATGCTCCTGCTGAAGTAGCTGACAAGGCGCAAGAAGAAGCTACTGCAACGGCGGAAGAGCCGGCCAAAGAAATTGAAAAATCAGCTAAAGAAGCTGAGAAGCCCGCAGAAGAGGAAGTAGTTGAAGCCAAGGCGGAGAAGAAAGCACCTAAGGCAGAAAAGAAAGAAGTAGCTCCTGAGCCTGAATTGAGCTGGGAAGAGCTAGATGCTGCAGGATTTGGTGACGAGTATACTGATGATGACAGGAAGCAAATGGAGTCTATGTATGAGGCTACGCTGACTGAAATCAATGAGAAAGAAGTGATTTCCGGATTCATTGTTGGGATCACAGACAGAGATGTGATCGTTAACATCGGATTCAAATCAGACGGACTAGTTGCTCTATCAGAATTTCGGGATCGACCAGATCTGAAAGCTGGCGATGAAGTGGAGGTCTACATCGAAGAGCAGGAAAATGCCAATGGGCAACTAATCCTATCTCGTAGAAAAGCTAAGATCGTAAAAGCATGGGAGCAAATCCAAAGTGCTTATGAAAATGATTCGGTTATCGATGGTATGGTCAAAAGAAGAACCAAAGGAGGTCTTATTGTAGATATCTACGGTGTAGAAGCCTTCTTACCAGGCTCACAAATTGATGTGAAACCTATTAGGGACTTCGATGTATTCGTTGGCAAGAAGATGGAAGTAAAAGTGGTGAAGATCAACTACTCTAATGATAACGTAGTCGTATCTCACAAAGTACTGATCGAAAAGGATCTGGAGCAGCAAAAAGCCGAAATCCTAAACAACCTTGAAAAAGGTCAAGTACTGGAAGGTGTCATCAAAAACATGACCAATTTCGGAGTATTCATCGATCTTGGAGGTGTAGATGGCCTACTGCACATCACTGATATCTCTTGGGGTAGAATCAATCACCCTGAAGAAGTACTCAACCTGGATGAGAAAGTGAACGTCGTAGTGCTTGACTTCGACGATGACAAAAAACGAATCTCCCTTGGCATGAAGCAACTGACTTCTCACCCTTGGGACTCGCTAGATACTAATATTGACGTAGGATCTAAGGTGAAAGGAAAGATTGTCAACGTAGCGGATTACGGGTCATTCCTAGAAATCATCCCAGGCGTCGAAGGGCTTATTCACGTTTCTGAAATGTCATGGTCACAGCACTTGAGAAATCCTCAGGATTTTATGGGTGTAGGTGACGAAATGGAAGCAGTCGTATTGACCATTGACAGGGATGAGCGCAAAATGTCTCTTGGTATCAAACAATTGACAGAAGATCCTTGGACGAAACAAGACCTATTAACTAAGTATGCGCTTGGCACCAAACATTCAGGTGTTGTTCGTAACCTGACCAACTTCGGTCTATTTATCGAGTTGGAAGAAGGAATCGATGGCCTGGTACACGTTTCGGATCTTTCTTGGACAAGAAAAATCAAGCACCCATCCGAGTTTGTAAAAGTTGGAGAAGAGCTGGAGGTAGTTGTAATGGAGCTTGATACCGAAAATAGAAGACTTGCGTTGAGTCATAAGCACCTGGAGGAAAATCCTTGGGATACTTTTGAAACGGTATTCACCAGAGGCTCTGTTCACAAGTGTACTATTGTAGGCAAAGCAGATAAAGGAGCCATACTGGAACTTCCTTACGGATTAGAAGGTTATTGCTCTTTGAAAAACCTATTGAAAGAGGATGGTACGAACGCTGGCGAAGGTGAGACTTTGGATTTCAGGGTGCTCGAATTTGCTAAAGATGAAAAGCGTATCCTATTGTCTCACACAGGTACCTGGAAAGAGGTAACTGAGGCTCCTAAGAAGAAGAAGCCTGCTAAGAGTGGCAAAACAATCGATAAGATCAACAACGATAATGAAAAATCCACTCTAGGTGATTTGGCAGCACTATCAGCATTGAAAGAGCAAATGGAAGCTCCAGCTGAAGCGCCCAAGTCAAAAAAGGCAGCTCCTAAGAAGGAAGAGAAAGTAGAAGAAGCTCCTAAAGCGGAGGCTCCTGCAGAGGAAGCCAAAACCGAAGAGGATGCTAAGGAGGAAAGCGCTGAATAATTGAATTACTCAAGGAATGGAAGGTTCAATTTCCTTCCGTTCCTTTTTTATAAAACTACGGATAGAAGAAGTCGGGTAGTAGCGTCCAAATTGGACAAGGTTTTATAAGTTTACACACAAAATAAGGTTCCGTGGCCGAGTGGCTAGGCAGAGGTCTGCAAAACCTTTTACGGCGGTTCGAATCCGCCCGGAACCTCAAAACCCTGATCTTGCGGTCAGGGTTTTTTCGTCAAAACAATCAGTCAAAAACCTACCGTCTCCAAACCGATTGATCCGATCCCGCGAGAGTCCGGTACCCAACATTTTCCTGATCTACTGATATCACCAAACCAATTTGTTATATTTTCACAACGGAAAGCCTTCTCAGCAGCATTTAGAAAAGGCCACCACCTTATTTCATGTTGAAGAATATGCATTTTTTACCAGAAACATCGTTGGACTGTTGAACGAAAGACAACAAGAGTGAAACCAGGTGTAAAAACACAACTAATCATCATTTTCTTTCTGAGCATGGCTGCACAGGCAAGTGCGCAGAACTTTTTGTCCTGGCAATACAATGACAGGTATTTCACACTTGCCTTAGGAACTGGACAAACCACCTACTTCGGTGAGCTCAACTCAAACAACCGACTGAATGAGGACCTCACGCACATCAGCCTTGGCATGGAAGCCAGACTATGGAGTAAAGTGGGTGCAAGAGCTGAGCTGATTTATTACAACATTGCCAACGATGACCGGTTCGCTGATGACAGTACTTTCGCACAACAAAGAAACTTAAGTTTCGAATCTAAAAACCTGGAATTCAGCTTGCAGGGCATCTTTTATCTCCATAAGTATTCCGGAAATTATCACAAGCGTAGAAACATGGACCCTTATCTAGCTTTAGGTGTTGGGTTCACAACATTTAATCCAAAAGCCTCCCTAGATGGCACTACCTACAAACTCCGACAACTGGAAACAGAAGGCACATCCTATAGCAATATGGCATTGGTATTTCCAGGGGCAATAGGAGTAAAATTTCGTATGAATGACTTCATGAACTTCAATATGGAAATCGCCTATCGATACACCATGACAGACTACCTGGATGACGTCTCAGACAAGTTTGTGACACATGATGACCTCACGGTGTCACTGCTTGCCAATCGCCGGGACGAGATAGACATTGTCAATCAGGAAGCTTACGACCAAATGATCCCGGGTGGCAAACGAGGAAACCCTGACACAAAAGATAGCTACCTACTGCTGCGATTCCAGCTGGAAATATTCCTACCACCAGGTGGAGGAGCAACACTAAAGAAGACCCCTACTCCGAAGTAAGTCCAAAATAATCTCAATAATACGTTGCTGATCTTCTTGGATAGAGATGTTCCAGATGGTAGACAAAACCCTCTCGTATATAGATTTTCAGCTGTGTTGTCGCTACCGACAAGTGTGGCCTCCGAATATACTGGCTGTAAATGCAGCGGCTTCCATAGCGGTCGAGCCTCAATGTTGTGCTTATCTAAGGCCTCGATCACATCTGTAGGTGCTAATTCTACCACCTCCTCGGAAATGACAATGCATGTAAGCCACCTGTTGCTTTTGTGGCCTGCTGGTTCTTCTAAAAACTCAAACCCTGGAAAAACACTTAAAGTATCTCGATAAATCTGATAAACCGAACGTTTCTTTTCCAGAAAAGCATCAAACTTGGACAGCTGACCCAGGCCGATACCCGCCAGCACATTGCTCATTCGGTAATTATAGCCGACTTCTTCATGACTGTAATACTTGTGTGCGCCTTTGGCTTGACTTGATAAGTACAAGCATCGCCGATATTCCTCCTGGCTTTCGACTCTCAGGCCACCACCTCCTCCTGTCGTGAGTATCTTATTGCCGTTAAAAGATAGTGCAGCATATTTTGCGAAATTACCTACCTGGTGGCCTTCAATCTCAGCTCCTAAAGCCTCAGCAGCATCCTCTATTAAGGTAACGCCATGTTGTTCGCAAATAGACCTGATCTCCCTGATCTGCGCTGGCATGCCATATAAATGTGTTACGATAAGTGCCTTCAATGTTGACTTTTTCAGAAAGTCATCCAAAAGCTGCGGATCCAGGTTCCATGTGATCTTTTCACTCTCAAAAAATACAGGAACTGCTTGCTCATAAATAGCCACATTGGCTGAAGCGCAAAAAGTGAATGTAGACACTCCTACTCGATCTCCGGGTCTTATGCCAGCAAGCTTTAAGGCCATGTGCAGTGCAGCCGTTCCGGAGTTGAGCGCTACGAAGTGAGGAAAATCTAAACGTTCGCAGAGTTGCTTTTCAAATGTCTCCAATTCAGGTCCTACCGGCGCAACCCACCCGCCTTCTACCACTTTTGTCAGTTGTTCGATTTCTACATGATCCAGGTTGGGTGGAGAAAGATGTATTCTTTTGCCTTCCATTCTTAAACTTTCCCATCAAATGGATGATGGGTCGACTCATAAAAATCCGCACCCCTCCTCGTAAGAAGATGGATCAGAGTCAACTTCAAAATAGACCAGTCCGCATGCCAGGATATATTTTCAACGTATGCCACATCCAGATCTAATCTGTTCTTCCAAGCCAGATTGTTTCTCCCTGACACCTGGGCTAATCCAGTGATACCTGGTTTTACTTTATGACGCCTTTGGTGATATTCATTGTAGAGCGGTAGATAACTCACCAAAAGCGGACGCGGCCCTATCAGGCTCATTTCGCCCCGGATCACATTGAAAAGTTGAGGAAGCTCGTCTAGCGATAACCGTCGCAGCCAGCGACCCAACGTCGTAATGCGCTTTTGATCTGTCAGAGAATTACGTGCTTGATCGGAGATATCCAACATCGTCTGAAACTTATACATTTCGAAAAGTATGCCATCCTCACCCGGACGCAATTGCTTAAAAAAAACCCGGCCTTTTTGATCTATTGCTACCAGTAAAACCACAATTACCAATAAGGGACTAAGCAGGACCAATATCAAAAAAGCCAGCACTATATCCATAACAGGTTTGATCCATATGTGGTAGGTGTTACCGCTCATGACTTCATATCATCCAAAATTAGGAGAATGTAAGTAATAATTGATATTTTGGCAAAGCGAAATAAACCCGATGTTTGTGTACGCTAGTCCAGCTTCCTCTGTGCATCATTATACCCCGAAATTGATTAATCAATGAAAACCTTTCGATTCGTTTTCTTCTTTGTACTCACACTATCCGCTGTTATTTTCCTCAATCAGCCCTATGACAATATCCCACCTCTAGGAAAGTTGCTAAGCCCACATGACGGCTTTTGGCAAAACGCCGAATCTGAGATGCTTGATATCATTGAAGAGATGTCTCTCGATGGACTGAAAGATAAAGTCACTATCAAGTTTGACGAGCAACTCATCCCCCACATCTTTGCCACTAATGATCACGACCTCTACTTTACGCAAGGCTACATAACCGCCTACCATCGACTGTGGCAGATGGAATTTCAGCTATTAGCTACAGCAGGACGTATCTCCGAAGTGCTAGGTGAGCGAGCAGTAGATTTTGACAGAAGCCAACGCCGAAAAGGATTGACCTACGGTGCACGAAGAGCACTTAAGGAACTACAAAAAGACCCAAAACTCTACGCAGTGGCCGAAGCCTACACACAAGGTGTCAATGCTTACATCGACCAATTGAGCTATGCAGACTACCCCATAGAGTACAAGCTCCTGGATTATAAACCGGAGCCCTGGACCGTATTCAAATGTGTCCTTTTGCTCAAGGAAATGGCTGATCAGCTTTCACGTGGTGAACGTGATCTTGAGCATACCAACGCATTAAAACTTTGGGGAAGAGATATCTTCGAAGTCCTATATCCGGAGATACATCCAGGTCTTGATCCCGTTATTCCATCAGGTACACCCTTTGATTTCGAGGCCTTAAAGGTCACAAAACCCAACGTACAATTCCCGCTCAAGTTCACTAAAACACAAATCGATCCTCCCGATCCTCGTAATGGTAGCAATAGCTTCGTAGTGAACGGGCAAAAAACTGCTGATGGATCAGTCATCCTGGCCAACGAACCTGACTTAGGGCTCAACTTGCCTAGCATCTGGTACCTGGCTCACCTCAATGCACCTGGTATAAACGTGATGGGCTCTACCCTCCCAGGCTCTCCCGGAGTGATCATAGGCTTCAACGACTCTATCGCCTGGGGCAATACCAACGCTAAAAGGGACCTTGTGGATTGGTACTACATCGAATTTCGCGACCATCTACGTGAAGAATACAAATACGATAACAAGTGGTTGAAGACACAGAAAATCGTCGAAACCATCAACATCAAAAACGAAGAGTCTATCCAGGATACTATTGTGATCACGCACTACGGGCCAGTCAGCTATGATAGAAATTTCCGAGGTAGTGATGAAGAGATCAATCTCGCCATGCGCTGGACTGCCCACGACGCTTCGAAAGAAGCTGAATCGGTCTACAGGATCAACAGAGCCAGCAATTATCAGGACTTCATGGATGCCTTTAAATCCTTTACTGGTCCACCACAAAACTACTCGTTCGCCTCCACAAGCGGAGATATCGCCCTTTGGGTCAATGGAAAGTTTCCTGTCAAATGGGAAGAACAAGGCAAGTTCCTCCTGGATGGGCGCGATTCCCGTCACGAGTGGGCTGATTTCATGCCTATGGAGCACAACTACCATGTCCTAAACCCACCACAAAACTTCGTGAGCTCCGCTAACCAGCATCCCGGCGATAGCACCTATCCATACTATGACTATGACTATAACTGGGAGTACTATCGCAATCGTCGTATCAATGATAGACTGAAAGTCATGTCAGATATCAGACCCGAAGACATGATGAAGCTTCAAAACGACAATTTCAACTATCAGGCTTCAGAAAGCTTACCCCTGATGCTAGATAGCCTGGACACCGCTAGTTTTGGAGACAGGGAATGGCAAATGTATCGCGAACTACGATCCTGGGACTATTTCAATGAGCCGGACCGGAAAATGCCCTCCGTGTACGAGCTATGGTCGGACATACTCTATCCTGAGATTTGGGACGAGTTCGAAAACCAGGAAGTCTCCCTGTATCGGCCAAAAACCTACAACACCATTTATATCCTCAAAAATCACCCCAACTTCCAGTTTATCGACAAGCAGTCTACACCCGAAAAAGAAACCGTAGCAGACCTGATGCAACAAACCTATATCAAGACACTTGACTCACTAGATGGCTGGATCGCAAAAAATGGAGAAGACTATGCCTGGTATAAGTTCAAGAACACGACCATCCAGCATTTATTGCGCTTG
>JAHCMJ010000169.1 GCA_019192485.1 Cyclobacteriaceae bacterium HetDA_MAG_MS6
GGTTTGTCCTGCATCATCCCTTCAATGACAGACCCTTTGTGCGGCATAAAACCCGCAATGCCTTGCTTCTTTATCTCTGAGCCTTCTTCCGTTAACTCATCTTCCACTACCCAATCGATGTGGTTCTCACCTGTGTCGTCCAAAGTGAATAGCCCTGCATCGTCAAAGGGAAAGATCTCTTTTACTCCCTTGTAAATGATTTCAAGGAGTTCCTTGCGGTTACGTACCTTGGCGATGGGTTCGCTTAGATCCAGTAAGCGTCGATAGTACAGAGATTCATCCGATGAGATGCTAGAAGACATTTGTAACGTGCTTGATGATAATAGGTGCTGCTAATAGTACAAAAAACTTGTAGTATTGTTCGGTATAGGAGAATATTTTGGATGTAACCGACCGTCTGCTCTTTTGAAAAACACAATATTTTTGTACTTTCTCCAAAGCTTCAGGTACAAGAAAATTGTGCATTCATCGAATAGCCTCCTTTTAATTTGGCCTTACCTGTTGAAAATCAAGCGTTTAGCATTTATTCTGATGCTTGGCACCAATTTGGACCATAAGGGTCCGTATGAAAAAGAATGCGACGACTATATCAAGTGTCAATCTGGATGATTTTGTAGGCTACTTGCGAGACCGGCAATATGTCATGGAAGAATTGAGATTTCCGTATGGGCAAAACGGCTACTATGCCAGTACACTTTCTACTTTCGGTAAGTCTTACCAAAAGCTTCCAACACCTTACTTGCAAAACTTCTATAAGATCTACATACTGGAACGCGGCAAAATGGTGAAGCTCCATCAGACCAAACTGGTTGAGCTGGAGCATTCAGCCATGTATGTTTCCAAACCCGGAGATATGAAGAAATGGCACATAGTTGACAATCCAAAAGGTTACTTTATCGCGTTTTCGAAAGGTTTTCTGCAAGCACTCACTTACCGCAGAAATATGCTTCTGGAGTTTCCTTTTCTGGCTCCTCTCCAGAAGATCAAGTTTGACTTGGATAAAGATGGCAGGATGGAGCTTTCCAGCCTACTTACCAAGATTTATCGTGCTTTTCAGGCCAAAGATTTGTTTGGATATGACCTCATTAAACTTTGGACATTGGAAATACTGGTGCTATTAAAGCAATCTTATAGTATCATGGAGAAGATGCCTGTCACAGAGGAAAACATTTCAGCATACGTAAGTCATGATTTCCTGGAGCTCTTGGAAGATCATTTTATTCGAGGCATTCAAGCGCAATTCGTTCCGGCTAAGGGAGTAGGGGAGTATGCAGAAGAACTGCATATCAATTCCAGTCATCTCAATCACCATCTTAAAAAGTATTTGGGTAAAACTGCGAAGTCTCTGATTATTGATCGCTACGTCTTAGCTGCAAAATGCAAATTAGTCCATACGGACCTAACAATCTCTGAAATATGTTACATGCTTGGGTTTGACAACCCACCTTACTTTAGCCGATTTTTCAAAAAGGCAGTAGGGGTATCTCCACAAGATTTCAGAAATGGTTTTGAATGGAAAGAACTTTAAGTTAAAAGCGAGCTTTTGTCGGTTGGGGATAATTTCAAATTTATGGGTCGTACTTTACCGAAGCTTAAATAGATACCCGAACTACTTTCATGGTCTTTATTGAATGCAGCGTTGAAGAGGTAATTAGCTCCCTTGGTAGGCGGTGGAAATATCAGGTTTCTAATCAGTTTTAAGAAAGCGGGCATGCCAGTACCCCCGGTCATATTGGTTTTGTTTGGTCCCGGTCCAACATTAATGATCCTGAAATTTTTCTCTTGCTGTGCGTAATCATTCATCAATAACAGCAGCGCGTGCTTCGATTTCATGTACGAACCAAATAGTTTTTTGAACTTCTTCGGTTTCAATAAATCGGCTACATCCAGTTCTTTGCGATGGTGAAGTCCATCCGTCAGGGTGTTTACAACAAGGCCATTTTCGCTCTTAGCCAATAGGGGAGATATACCCGTCATAAGATAGTAGGGAGCTAACGTATTTACTTCAAAGTGCATCTCATTTCCTTGTTTGGAATAATACAGGTCGTCCAGCAATACACCGGCATTATTGAAAAGGATATCTACAAAGGGGAAATGCTCAGCTAATTCCTTACTGATTCGGTCAATATCATCTCGAACGCTTAAATCTCCAAATATGAATTTGATTCTTGGATGATTTTGAATCTTGATTGGTAATACCTTTATGCGTTCAGGGTTTTTGATAATAAGAGCAATATCATTTTCCTGAACTAAAAGCTTCTTCAACAATTCAAGGCCTATACCGGAGTGGCCACCAGTTATTACGATTTTCATTTTGTGATTTGTTTAAAGTAAAAGATGTGGCCAAGTTGATGAGGAATGGATCGCTTGTCATTAATCTAGATTAAGACTTTACCTTTCCTTCCACTTTTCTGCTTTCACTTTACTTAAAGCTTCGGGAGTAGACCCTAGGAACGAGGCAATCATTTTTTGCGAGACTCGTTGAGACAGCTTAGGGTATGTTTCGAGAAAATAGTCATATCGGTCAATCAAAGGGGTACTCATGAGCATAAGCATACGCTTCTGCATGCTGGCTATTCGCTTGATTAGCACCATCTTGTCATGGTTTTTGAGCACTTCTCCTTTCTCCATTTCATAGATGATGGATGGCTCCAGGGCATCTACAAATAGGTCGCAGGGTTCATCCGGTGGACTGCTGTCACCGCAATACCAACCTTCTGGACTAAACATGTAGACGTGTTCTTTGCCTTTACTATCAATGATATAACTGCGCAGGAGTCCGCTTTCCACGTAGTAAGTTTTGGTGTATAGGTCACCTTTATGTTGTATGATTTGTCCCTTCTGTATCGATCGCTTTTTCATTAAGTTCTTTTGAAGAGTTACCTTCATGGAGGGCAAACGAAATTAGGAAGTAACTATTAAGAGGACAAGCTGATAGCGTGCAGGTTAGTTATTTAATAGCTTTCAGGGTGGTTTTCCATTGTCGCCAGGCATCATTCATATACCAGGAACATCTTGAGTCCCCCATGCATTGATGATAATCGGTAGTAATATTATACCTCATTAGGTCTCCGATAGCAAAGACAAATTCAGGCCCCAGGCACACCCTTTGATCTATCCTTCCCTCCGATGAGACTCCATCGTATGTTAAGTGAAGCGATTCTTTCAAAAGGCATGAAAGTGGTTTGTTAAGAATCAGAAAGTCCCGGATCATATAAGAGAGGCTAGATCCTTTTTTTGTATAATGATCAGAACGTCCTCCGGCAACAATCATAAAGTCGTATTTTTTTCGAGACACCAATAGAAAATCGATACTAGTCGTCATTTGATTTTCTAATTCTTCGGTGTCACCTTGAATGACAATTTCTCGCTGAATCTGAACCGGTGCGCCCACACTCCTATATGGGCTTGCAATGTCAAAATCTAATCCATGGCTTGTTAAGAATTTCAGAATTTCTGCCACCTCTTCTTTGTTGATCCAGTCCAAAGCAAATACAATTCCTTTTGATTCGTCCATATTCATCCGATTTGATAGAAAGTGGAAGTTCCTCATTAGAAACGTGCCAAGAGTGATACATATCTCTGTTTCAATGATACTTTTCATATCACCAGGTCGCGTAGCAATACCAAAATCCTTATACGTCTACTTCAAAAGATCAGTCTAGCCAGGGAAGGTAGTTGTATCACTTACCTCAGAGACTTTGGCTGTCTCGTTTTGGGCTCTCTTACTTTGGTTATGGCTTCTCCAGGTTCAAGTACCAATGAATTCCAAATTTATCAATGAGCGTGACCAACTTAGAATCGGCCGATGTTTGCGTAAAGTCCATCGTTACTGTTCCCTCAACTTTCAGGACTTCATATGCGTGGAGCTGTTCGGCTTCTTCCGTAAATAGAATGCTAAGAGCTACGTTGTTTCCAATAGTCGCTTTTTGTCCTTCAAATCCATCAGATATATAAAAATGAATATAGTCAGATTTAAATTCCGCATGGGCGATTTTCTGTTTAAACGAAGCGGAAACCTCGTAAGACGTATCTGCATATTTTTGAATAAACGCAATTTCGCCGTAAAAGCTCTTAACATAAACCTGCAAAGCTTCCTCGCAGTTATTATTAATGATCTCTCGTCAAGCTGTAAACTTTTTGATAGTGGAGGCAAATAGTCGGCCGCCTTCAAAATAGTTTGGATCGTGAGCTGTTCGTCATTTTCTGGCATGTAAAACCAGTTAAGTAACGTGTCCTGTATACTCTTGGTCTCAAAACAACTCATCGTCTTAATAGGTAAGTCTGATCGAAGGAGGGACCGACCAATTTTTGAGAAGGGATCAATATGCACGAAAGCGATAAGATTACCCTCCAATAGGCGAAACTTCCTTTCTACATGGGGTTGGATCACTAATCCTTGACTAGTTGTTTGGGTACCAGAGAATGAAATCAGAACTTGGTCTTCAAGAGGAATTGCAAGGGTAATCGCATAGTGTTTATGCGTTTGGATCGGAAAAGCTTTTCCAACATAAATGCCTCCTATGTAGGAGAAACCAATTTTGTAGTTCATTTGATTCTTCTTCTCGGACATCGTTTTGAGAGGAGAAGATAAACAGCTTTCGAAGATTTAGTGTTGCTTGAATAGCTAACATTGTGATGCTAATGATAATTTGAAAAAGTGCTATTGATACTAATAAATCAGATTGTACTTCTTGGTTGTCAATAGCTAAAACTGGTCTGATGGATCTTTTTCTAGCCCGGAAGGTCGGTTCGAAGGCAAGGTTAGGATGTCCAAATGGTTGTGTCTGACTTCTTCTTAAACCTACGAGTTGTGAGCTACTTCATTTTTGTTGTAACTTCTTCCAGAATACCTCTTTGTTTTCGCCCTCTTGCCAGAAATCTCGAATAGTTGCTTCATGATGGTAGCCCAGGTCTCTATAGAACTTGCGGGTTAATTTGAATTCGTCACTACTAGAAGTTTCAACGATTAATACTCTTGTCGATCGTTCTTTTAACTGATTTTCGATGTAGCCCATCATTCCTTTACCGATACCTTTTCCTTGTTGTTCTTTTAGCACCCCAATTGCATAAAGGTTGTAAGTGCCTTCGGTAAATGTTTCGGGTGCACAATAACCAATTGCTAGGTTTGTATCGCCTTCGACTGTGGTAAACCAAATGTCTTCATGATCAGGATTATCAAGGTAGTTCGAGATCATTTCGTCTAGGTGCTCCGATGGGAAAAGGCCGCTCGAGTCTAAAACTTCTTTTAATCCTGGTATGTCCTGTTTAGTTACTTTTCTTACAATCATTGCTTATCTATTTGCTGCAAGAGAGCAATTTAGAGTAAACTGAGCCATTAAAATTGTACGGTTCTGCTATTGTAAACTGTGGATGGTTTTACACCCAACATGGTTTTAAAGGACTTACTGAAATGTGGATGATCATAGAAACCATTTTGAATGAGCGATGAAAACAAATCCTGCTTTTTATCCAAATGTTGGCTTATAGTTGATCTCAGTTTGCACCAGACCATGTATTTTTTTAAGGAGATGCCTACATGCTCTTTGAAGAGATGAGATAGTCTGCTCCGCGATAGATGGGTAAGCTGAGTCAAGGTATTCATCATTTCTTCGAACCCTAAATCATGGTTGTTTAGGTATTGAATAACTATGATGATCCTTTCATCATACTCAAGAACGTTTTCTATTTTTAGTAATCTCTGGTATAGGTCTTCAAAGTTTGGTTCGGAATCATTGGTCTCGATGTGAATATGTAAGCCATCTCTCAGTTGGATTTTGAATTGCGCAAGTATTTCCTTGACTTGATTCCTATGGTGTTCTATCACCACAACCTTAATCGGATTACCACTTACTGCGAGCTTGTGCTTGACGTTTGAGTCTATCACAGCAAAGGAAAGATTGTTGTAGGTTGCCTTCTCGGTAGATAGATCAAAATATCCCTTTTCGGCGATTACCATTTCAATAGCCGGATGACGATGGAACTCGGTTTCCAGCGCATAAAATTGAAATGCGTATAGTCCTTTGGACGTGTCGAATTCGAGAACTTTCATAATTACTCTTCGGAAAATGTAATGTTATTAAAAACCTGGGAAAGAGAATATCTGATTTTTGGCTGTTGATACGGAGTAAGCTGCAAATGGGTCAAATAGATCAATTCTATCTTCCATTAGTTGTCATATGGCAACAGCAGACGTAACTATCATTAATTCCTTTGCAATAGTTGAAATTTTCTAAAATTAAAAAATGTAAAGAAATGAAAAAGATAGCGTTAGTGACTGGTGCGAACAAAGGGTTAGGTTTTGAAACAGCCAAACAGCTCGCAGGTCATGATATAAAAGTACTGATTGGCACGAGGGATCATACCGCAGGCAACAAGGCTTGTGATGAACTGAAGGAAATAAACTTGGATGTTGATTTTTTACAAGTGGATGTGTCAAATGAGGAGTCTATCATAAAGGCTAAAGAAGAGGTGGAAAAGAGCTTTGGTAGACTAGATATTTTGGTCAACAATGCAGGTATCATGCTGGACCTTGGAATAGCATTGGAAGAAGTGACAAGTGATGTCATGAAATCTACCTTTGACGTCAATGTTGTAGGTCCTATGCTCATGGTCAAGCATTTTCTACCGTTATTGCAGAAGTCCGAGGCTGGAAGGATCGTAAACGTATCCAGCGGCTTAGGTTCATTAGCTCAGAGTGCGGATGCCAATTACGTGTACTACCCCTATAAGTTACTAGTATATAATAGTTCGAAGGCAGCACTTAATTCCATGACCTTATCTTACGCTTTCAGACTGAAAGACACAAACATCAAAATCAATTCGGCTGATCCTGGTTTTTGCAAGACCGACCTCAATGGAAACATCGGACCGAAAAGTCCGGAAGACGGAGCGAAGATTACCGTAGGCTTAGCCACCTTGGATGACGATGGACCTCATGGCGGTTTTTTTGATCTGAATGGAATTGTACCTTGGTAAATCAGTGAGGAAACAAAAAGTAGAAGCCCTTTGAGCCTTTCTATTATGGAACAATTGATCAATCATCTTCTTACATTTAACCAGCTTTCAGATCAACAAATAGCATTGATTAAGGAAAGTGCAGGTATTGTAGAGATACAGGCAGGAGCATACTTGTCTGAAGCCGGTCGAACGGTAAATCAATTGGCCATCGTAAAAGAAGGCATTCTTAGGGTTTGTTACTACAATAAAGATGGGGAAGAAATCACCAGGTACTTTATCGATGAGAATAATCTTGCTACAGATTTAAGTAGCTTCAGTAATCAAATACCTTCTTCCGAATATGTTCAAGCGGTGATGCCTACCAAACTTTACGTTTTCAGACGGGAAATTTTAGATGATCTTTCAAATACAATTTTAATCTGGGACAGTTTGATTCAAAAAGTGATCAATAAGGCCTTGATGGAAAAAGTCAATCGCATCAGCCCGATGTTAGGAGAAGATGCCAAAACACGCTATTTAGAGTTTCACAAACGTTTTCCAAGCCTGTCAAACCGAATTCCTCTAAACTATCTGGCTTCATACATTGGTATTACTAAATCATCATTGAGCAGGATAAGAAAAGAACTGGCGCTAGGATAGGGCGCTTCATTGCACATGGCTAAGTTCTAAACACGGTATTCGCCGATCAACCTCTCTTTATCTGATGAATCACTTTGGTATAGATCTATATGGGCTCAATTTTTTTTGAATTTTTATTTCATTGCATTCAACATGATTTTATCAAACAGCCGATCAGATAGGAGCTTTCGAATGAGTATTAAGGGCCGTGCGCCCGAACCTACAACGTATCTGGTTTTAGGTTTTTTGGCTTTTGAAGCTTTCAAAATCGTTTTTGCAACAACAGAAGAGTGAGAAGCTTGCTTATCCGCTTTCTCCAATAGTCGATAATGCTTTTGTACAAGTTCGTGATACGCTGTTTGGCCTGACACTTCCATTAACTGCTTTCTTGCGATCCCATTCCATTCCGACTGGATCGCACCAGGTTTAATGATTACCACATCAATATTGAACTGTTTCAATTCCATGCGAAGGCTATCGCTTATTCCTTCTAACGCATACTTGGTAGCATGATACCAACTTCCGTGTGGCTCTCCAAAGCTTCCTCCGATGGAAGAAATATTAATGATCCTTCCAGCCTTTTGCCTTCTCATATGCGATATTACCAGTTGAGTGAGCCTCGCCAGACCAAAAACGTTCACCTCAAATTGGCGCCTTGCTTCTTCCATGGGCACGTCCTCAAACGCACCGTAGGAACCGTATCCAGCATTATTGATGAGTATATCCAGCCGATTCTCTTTTTTCAGAATGGTATCAATAACTTGGCTAATGGATCCGTCCTTAGTGAGATCCAATGGGAGGATCTCTATACCTGATTTAACGAGACTTTGCATCTTTTCCGTTCGGCGGGAGGCACCATAAACCTTGAAACCCTCTTTTACAAGCTTCTGAGCTGTCTCTTTGCCTATTCCTGAGGATGCTCCAGTGATAAGTACTACTTTTTTCATGATACTAAAAATTAAGGTTTTGTAATTGTTGCTGATAGTGGTTGTTCTTTTGCATGGATATTGATTCACTTATATGACCGATCGTGCCGGTGATCAACAATCCAATCCCGATACCCTTTAAAATTTCACTGGAACCAAAGTGAATGGAAATTATCCCAATGACAATTACAAGGCTTAATGTGATAAGTGTCGGTTGATAGCTCCCTGGCAGTACCTTATTCATTCTATCCATTTCGAACTGGAGCAGTTCATGGTCACTAGATGACAGGTAAACAGTTTCATTAAGTTCATTTGTAGTATCGATTTTGTATAGGATACCTGCAACGAGCATCAACACTCCACTTCCAAATAGAATGTAGGCGATACCTTTTTGTAATGGTTCGCTTGAATAATGCCAGGTTAAGACTGCTGATGTGAGAACCAGTAGCACCCCTAGACCAATGATCATATAGGAGGTATCCAATTCATTTTGATAGTATGTCAGAATGTGTTGTTTCATATTGATTGACTAATCAGTCATTTTGTATGTAAATTTTTTTAGGTCAGCATTTTCATGAGAAGCTCAAAACCTGTGTCAATGACCTTTTTTCTCTGGTCATGGCTAGCTACGCGTAGGTATTGATACAGTCCATAGGTATGGCTGCTTATCAGCGCATAGACCAGATTAGCGGGCAATGATCTGATCGCTCCTTGTTCAATTGCTTCCTGGATTAGATCTAAATGAGTTTGGTCATATTTTTTGATCGTTTGCTCCTTCAGTTTATGGTGATAGGGAGAGTTGTAGAATTGCTGCAGAAAGTCAAACTTCAAAGGATGAGCCAGTGCCCAAGTCAATGAAGAGGTGAACACATCCTTCATTTGATCAATGATATTCGCATTGCTTTCCTTATTTATCTTCAATTCATTTGCCATCTCTTCTTTGATAGAAATATAGGCTTCCACTATTAGATTTTCCTTCGATGGGAAATACTGAAAAAGTGTTCCGTTTGCTACGCCTGCTTCTTTTGCAATTAAACTGGTAGGTGTACCGTGAAAGCCTTTTTCATGGAATAATCGGATGGAAGTATCAATAAGAAGTGAATGCTTATCCATATTGATTGACTAATCAGTCATAAAAGTAGCAAAAAATACCTACAACAAAAAATGTCTGCGTATTCTTCACTCAAGATACCAGCTAAGTACCATTCTTCTATGCTTTTTCATGGGATTCAATTCTTGGGAGCGGGCACTAAAGTCAGACGCTTAACCCTCTTGCTTAAACACTAGCCTACGATGCTTTTCTCCCCAGTCCCTTAAGGAGCAAATGATGGGTTTGAGTGATCGGCCATGGTCGGTCAGAGAGTATTCTATCTGAACAGGTGTGGATTCTATGACTTTTCTGGACACCAAAAAGTTTTCCTGGAGGTGCTTCAGCTCTTTTGATAACATGCGAGGAGTGATTC
>JAHCMJ010000170.1 GCA_019192485.1 Cyclobacteriaceae bacterium HetDA_MAG_MS6
ATTATGGCAGTAGGTGCTATTGGGAATCTGGCAGCCCAAAAAGGTAAAATCTCACAATCAGAAAGAGCATTCATTCAAAACTATCTGAAAATCACTCAAGAAGAACTAGTCGAGACGTTAGCTAAGGTAGGCGATGACATCTGGAACAAACGACCGGCTGATGGCGGGTGGACTGTTGCGGAGTGTATGGAACATATCATAACGGCAGAAGGAGCTATTTTTATGCAATTGACAAAATCGCTGGAAGCAGAAGCCAACAACGAGCTGAGTACCAAAGCTCAAGACGGTTGGCTGCTAGCTAAAATTGCCGATCGAGGTGTTAAAGTAAATACACCTTTGCCACCCGCAGGAAATGGCAAATCCAAATCCGAAATGCTAGCGGAATTTGAATCATCAAGGAGCAATATTGCTGAGTTTTTGGAAGACAAAAGTCTCCAGCTTCGCAATCATTTTGGCCGATCTCCATATGGTCCTGCTGATGCATACCAACTATTGATCGTTATTGCGGGTCATTCTATGAGACATACTTCTCAGATAGTAGAGATTCTATCTGAGCTAGAAAGTTGATATGTTTAGTGGCCTTGTTACTGGGGCTAACAAAGAGGACCGGTCCATTATTATTGGGACCGGTCCATTACTACTACCTGAATCTAACATGAGCTTATTGATTAGCTCATAGCAAGTTCTTCTCGATTGACAGGTCCACCATTCAATATTTCGGCAGCTGTGTTTGTCTCGAATTTTTTGAAGTTTTCTATAAACTTCTGTGCAAGCTTTTCAGCCTTTTTATCATAAGCCTCTTTATCCTCCCATGTGTTTCTGGGGTTGAGTAGCTCTGCTGGTACCCCGGGGCAATATTGAGGGAAGTTCAGTCCAAAAATATTATCGACATCGTAAGACTCGTTATCTAGTTCGCCATTTAGCGCAGCCGTGATCATAGCACGCGTAAATTTCAGTTTCATTCTAGAGCCCACACCAAACGGACCTCCGGTCCATCCCGTATTGACTAGCCAGATATTCACCTTGTGCTGAGCTATTTTCTCTCCCAGGAGTTTGGCATACTCAGTAGGGTGAAGCGGCATAAAAGGTGCTCCAAAACATGCAGAAAAGACGCTAACAGGATCTACAATGCCAGTTTCCGTGCCAGCTACCTTGGCCGTATAGCCAGAGATGAAGTGGTACATTGCCTGGTTTACGTCCAGTTTGGAGATTGGCGGTAATACACCATAGGCATCACATGTCAAGAAGAATATATGCTTGGGATTATCACCGACCGATGGCAACACCGCATTTTTAATATGTGTGATGGGATAGGAGACCCTTGTGTTTTCAGTCACCTCCCGATTGGTGTAGTCTACGGTAGTTGTACCGGGGATAAATCTGGTGTTTTCTAAGATTGCACCAAACTTGATAGCGCGATAGATCTCGGGCTCTTTATCCTCTTCAAGATCAATCACTTTAGCGTAGCATCCCCCTTCGAAGTTGAAGATACCTTTGTGAGTCCATCCATGCTCGTCATCACCTATGAGCAAACGATTAGGGTCAGCAGATAGTGTGGTTTTGCCTGTCCCCGATAAGCCAAAAAACAGAGCAGTATCATTGTCCTCTCCTTTATTGGCACTACAGTGCATAGACAAGATATGGTCGGCAGAGGGTAATAAGAAGTTCAATACACTGAACACTCCTTTTTTAGTTTCACCAGTGTATCCTGTACCACCTACGATGATCAGCTTTTTGGTGAAGTTGATGATCGCAAAGTTCTCTTGGCGAGTGCCGTCTATCTTCGGATCAGCCTTGAACTCAGGTACTGCTAGGATAGTGAAGTCCGGATGAAAGTCTTCCAACTGCTCTTTAAATGGCTCAATAAACATATTGGAGCAGAAGAGGTTGTGCCAGGCTTGCGTATCAATTACCCTGATTTTGAGCTGATGCTCATTATCGGCACCGGCAAGCGCATCTCGAACATAGAGCCTTTTGAAATTCATACTTTGGACCATCTTCTCATATAATTGGTCAAACTGCTCAGCTTCGAAAGGTATATTGATATCCCCCCACCAGACTTTGTCTTCAGTAAGTTGATCTCTTACAATAAACCGATCTTTTGGAGATCTTCCTGTGAAAGTACCAGTATCACACATTAAAGCGCCAGTATCTGTAAGCAGCCCCTCTCCATTTTTGACGGCCTCGGCAATCAGTTCGGCAGGTGTCAAGTTCCACAATACTCCTTTGGCATTGGACAATCCCAGGTCTTCTAATCCTTGAAAAATAGAGTGCAGATTCGTTTTTTTCATCTTATTGCGGTTTATCGGGTATGTTCGTTAACTTCTATTTACCGTACCAAATCTCATCATCAGCCACTGCCTTAGATATGACGAAAGGCATTTTAGTCTGTGACTATTGTCAGATCTTACCCTGCAACAAACCCGTTTTGGTAAAGTCCTCACTTCCTTGCGCTCAGCCCAACTCACTTCCCACCTCGTGCCCGTCGGAGCCTACTACCGCGCTGGACCCACTTCGGTCTCCGACCTGGGCTTCTGCCAGGTAGGTTTTTAAGATGGCGTTGAGATCAACTTTCTCTGGTAACGATCATTATTATTAGTTTCTATTCGGAATGTTCGCCAGGAAGGATAAAGGCCTTTACCTCATCACAAATTGTGTTTCAAAGTGTTGCATTGGTCATCTGAATGGTTGCTCAAGTCTCCAATTTGTCCTTTGTATACCGCATGTAGCCTTGGAAATGATCGACTTTTGCCCGCTGGTTGATAGCTTGCATCTGCTAATGTTTAGTTCTTAGTACAGAAGCTTCACTTGTCTTTTTGTAAATCATAAAAAATTGAAATCTCGCCTTTTTCATAATGAATGGACATGTCAATCACTCAGCTAGGGTACCTTGGTGGATCGGTATCATTTGGTTAGCCATTTTGGTTTTAGGAGCGGCTATTTTTCATTATCTCTGCCAATCACTTTTTGAGGAATCAGCACAAGTAGTGTTGCGGAACTGGTGGTTTAGAGCACAGGACAAATGGGTAGTGCTACCCGGTATCATTTCATTTGTGGGGTTTACTATCTTGACCCAAGACTTCGTTCTCAAATACTACTCACTACTTCGCGGAGATATTAGCGTTTACCATTATTTGGGAAAAGACCTTGATCGTAACATTCGGGTATTTTCTACAAAGTATAATGAGGGCAAGCCCTTTTTCATTCCATCGGATTCCCTGGATCAAAATCAAGCTCAAGTGATGACTTTTGATACGCTATTTAGACCTATTCCTGTCCTCCTGTATGGCAGTCATCCCACTCAGGCTACACCTCTAAGGGCGCTAAGTTTCTCAAACTTTTTCACAACTGGCTTGATGCAGACCGTAACTCTGATGTTTACGACTTTAAGCTTCTGCTCTATAATGGGGTGTTATGCTAGTCTGGCTTGGGGAATGGACTTTGGTAGTTTTGAAAATGATGTTGTTGGGTTCGTGAATTGGTTGTGGAACGGTAACGGTCTCCTGATAACTAATCTTGCTTTGATATTGCTGATTGTCGGGGTTGTCAATATGGCAATCATTATAGAGCAATACCGCAGACTAACGAAGCGTGTTGGTGTCTATTCTGCCGAATATGAACCCCATGCTCTTTCCTGGTATCAGACCAAAGACATGGTTTTAGAAGGTACACTGTTGGAATCTCGACGATACAAGCGAAAAAACACCTCGTCCTCAACGGATTTTTCCAGGTCTTACCGTGACTTCCTCGTCGAGCTCAGTCTCTCAAACCTGCCATCAGTTTGGGTAACTTGTAGAGTCAGGGAAAGTACCTTAAACAAGAATTGGCTGTCTCAGTTTCCTATTGGAATAGCAAAAAATGATTGTAAAATAAAGCTTGGCCTTACTGAAGATTTTGAGATAATACCCTACGACCTTAAACACTCGCTAGCTAAGACTCATTAGAATAAGTCTGACAAATAACAAATATTTCTTTGTTCCGTATTTTTGTTATACTAAATAGAACTTATTGCGTCTAATACAACTTTGAGTTTTCATGGCTTGATCTAATAAGTCTATTTTAAGTTGAGTGAGTTGCAATTATTGAGGGCATTTTAGTGTTGTAAATAGTAAGTAGGAGAGCCCACCAAAGTGCAAATACCCTCAGCTTTTTTAGACGTCTAATGCCGTAGTAAAAGGTATTGATGTCGATTTATTGATATGATGGTAAGTCCATCATGGGAAATATTGATGTTCAATCTTTTAAATGCTATCAAAATGAACAAATTAAATCAATTGATCTTGGCATTCGGGTTTCTACTCTTGATAAGCTCTTGCGGTGTGAGTGGGTTTTATGTTCGAAATCAAAATCAAAACTCTACCCAGGTTCACTTGTCTTCAGACAATTTCAACATTGTAGACAAGGTTAGCGGTAGCTCAGAGGTGACGTATGTACTAATCTTTGGCGGAGCAAGTAGAAAGCAGCTCTATGAGAATGCGTATGCGAAAATGGTCGATGATGCTAGGTTGACTGGGCCGCGAGCATTGGTAAATGTTTTGACGGAAGAGCATCTTGGTGGAGTGCCACCATTCTATTATAAGCGAACCATCACCGTCAGTGCACATGTAGTGGAGTTCAGTGAATAATGAAATCAAGCAAACTATTAGACTGGAAGATTAAGTTTTTGAATTCATTAATTCTATAAAATAGAACAAATTAGAAAAGCTTGCGTATGTTTGTTATACAAAGTAGGAGAAATTACTATGAGTAAAGAACACCTTGGTGAATTAGAGGAACTCGTATTATTACTGATCGTTATGCTCAAAGAGGACGCTTACGGATTGGCCATACGCACAGCGCTGAAAGAGAAAGCTTCTCGCAACATCACTATAGGAGCAGTACACGGTACAGTCAACAGGCTGGAAAAGAAAGGTTTCGTCGAATCCACAATGGGCGGTGCCTCTGACATTAGAGGAGGAAGAAGGAAACGGATATTTACCATTACAGCTGTCGGAAAAGGTGCTCTGGAGAGAAGCCAAGATGTAAAGGTGAGCCTGTGGCAGCAGATTCCTGAATTGTCCTTGGATGTGAGCCGTTAACAAAGTATGAGGCCTCAAAAGGATAAGCCGCCAAAGGCTGTAGAGTACGTATTCGGTTGGGTTTGCAAACCAGAAATCCTGGAGGAAATACTAGGAGATCTGGAAGAATATTATTCGAGCCTGGCAGAGCAACCCAAATGGCGAAAAAGACTTTATTACTGGTTTCACGCACTTCATTTTATACGACCCTTCGCTGTCAAGAGACTGGAAGGAACTTATAGACTCAATCATTACGGTATGTTTAAAAACTATTTCAAAACCTCACTGAGGAATATGTTGAAGAACCCTATGAGTTCGTTTATTAATGTGTTTGGGCTAGCAGTGGCTATCGCAGTGTGCCTCGTAGTCTACTCATTTCTTGACAATGACTATAGCATTGACGAATTTCATGAAAATAGGCATAAGATTTATCTGGCCACCTTTTTTGTAGATAGGGAGGGGGTGGAAGAACAGTATGGTACTAGTCCGGCACCACTTGCCGGAGCACTGGCAGAAGACTTTAGCCAGATCACCAAGACCTGTAGAGTTGATGACCGTCCGGTGGTGATAAAATACCAAGACAAAGTCTTTCAGGAACGAGTAAGGTATGTGGATCCCGAATTTTTGGAAATGCTCACCTTCCCTTTGAAATGGGGCCACAAAAATTCTCTAGAGGATAGGAGTAGTATTGTTTTGAGCGAAGCCATGTCTGAGAAATACTTTGGTTCGAGAGACCCTATAGGAAAAGATCTTAAACTCAATTTTGGCAAGGGGCGAATGAAAACCTTCAAGGTATCGGGAGTTGCTGAGGCGTTTCCGGTGGCTCATGCCATTGAGTTTGACTTCTTGATCAATTTCGAGAACTTCAGGGTATCTCATCCTGCATATGACTTACATGACTGGCGCAATACCATTCGGGCGACATTGGTTCAGGTAGAGCATGCTTCGGATATGGTGGCGGTAAATGCGGGTATGGAGAAATACAAACGGCTACAGAACGAGGTGGAGTTTGACTGGACGATTAGCCAGTTCGAATGGGTACGTCTGGCAGATCTGCACTTCAAATCAAGGTTTATCAAACAAGATATCTCACATGATTCATTTTACGAAGGTAGAGTCATCTTACCTTTCATAGCTATATTCATGCTAGTGCTGGCTTGCCTCAATTACATCAACATTGCAATCGTATCTGCTACCAAGCGCCTGAAAGAAATTGCCTTACGTAAAGTAATCGGAGCCAATCGAGCCAAAGTAGCGATTCAGTTTCTTTCTGAAAATATTTTAGTTACTTCGTTTGCGATGATTGTTGGGTTCCTTTTAGCAATCACGATGTTCCTGCCCTGGTTTGTGAAAACTTCTTCCATGGATTTGGAGTTGGATATTAGCGATTTGCGGCTATGGCTTTTTTTGGGCTCAATGATATTTGCGACCGGTATAGTTTCAGGTCTTTATCCTGCTTTGTATGTATCCAAATTCCAGGTGACAGCTATTTTCAGGGGAGGAGTGAAGTTTGGGAGGAAAAACCTACTGACCAAAGTCTTTTTGGGTATGCAACTGATTTTGGCATGTACGGGTGTGACTGGAGCCATCATGTTTGCTCAAAACAGTGCCTATCAGGAAACACGCAGCTGGGGTTATGAGCAGGATCAGGTTATATATACCGGGTTACATGATCCTTCCGCTTATCATCAATTGCATCGAGTCATGTCACAAAACCCTAACGTGTTATCGCTCGCAGGATCTAGGGACCACCTGGGAGCCACCTCTTCCGATGTAGTCTTACACCTGCCGAAGCGAGACTATGAGGTCCAAAAAATAGGAGTAGAGGCCAACTATTTCGAGACACTGGGAATAAAGCTTAAGAAAGGTAGGTTCTTCAAGGCCAATCATCAAAGCGATGATACCAAGTTGATCATTAACGAGCGACTTGCAGACAATTTGGCTTTTGAAGAACCAATCGGTCAAGTATTTAGGATTGACAGTGGGAGATACGAGATCATTGGAGTAGTGCAGGATTTTCACTTTTCAAATTTTTACTATGATGTGCGGCCCGTTGTTTTCAAGGTCGCCCAACCAGATGAATTTCGATTTCTTTCTATGAAGGTGAAAGAGGGTTCAGACCTCGACATTTATAGAGATTTGCAAAAACAATGGTCTTTGATCTTTCCGGAAGAACCGTTTATGGGAGGACTTCAGCAAGATATATGGGGTATGTTTTATGAGGACTTAGACATTCAGAGAAATTTCATGGGTAATATTGCCGCAGTTGCTGTTTTGTTAGCGAGTTTGGGTCTATACGGTTTGATTACACTAAATGTATCCGGAAGAGTCAAAGAATTCAGTATTAGAAAGACACTTGGCGCACAACGCAAAAACATTGCTAAGAACATCATCCGGCAATACGCCTGGTTGACGGGGATAGCGCTTGTTACTGGAGCTCCCGTCGGTTACTATCTGAATCAGGCTAACCTAGATCTTTTGTTTGCTTACCCTAAACCGGACAATTACTTTGGGGCTATCGCCGCAGCGATGATCTTATTAGCCATTTTGGTGATGGTGGTATTGATGCAGGTGCGCAAGATAGCCAGAACCAATCCAATCGACGGATTGCGAGTAGAGTAATAAGCAAGTGTCCATCATTAACTCAAATCAGGAAAAACCTAAGGAGGCAATAGCTCCAATACTTGTGATAGCCCGTGTTTGTGGGTGTTCCGTTGAGTTGTTATCTGAGTCAGGCCAATCTTGATTCTCCGTAATGTATATCACATGCCGATTGCGATTTACGAATGATCATCGCCTTTTGGCGATTGATACCGATGATGAGTATGGGCAGATTAGCCAAACACACGTAGTAGCAAAACCTAATCTGCTAACGGGTTGAAGATGGAGGCATAGATCGTTTCTGTTGCTCATCAATTCATTCTATTTTGCATGTATGATTGCAATATCCGATTTGATATTATGCTTTCGATTATGAGTAGAATGAAATTTCAGAACCGACGCAGATGGCGGATCATACGAGGGTATGGTTTAGGTTGGACTTTAGCATTTGCCTTCTTGACCATTGTACGTGGTGTGGGTACTACTGAATTAGGATCAGTACAATTTGATACCATAACGAGCTTAGTTGTCGCCGGTATACTGGGCCCTACTTTTGGAGCTATCTCAGGATTTGGTCAGATCATCACGGAAGAAAGGCTTGGTCAGCGTATTTCTATCTGGAAGTTGTTGGTGTGGCGGCTATTTTTTGCCATCGTGTTTCTTTTGGCTATCATCCTTGCAAGTTACGTGCTGATTAAGTATTTCTTCGGGATCAGTATTGCCTTGGCAGACTATATGGTCGAACCAGGAAGTTTTCCCATCTATTTCTATATCCTGTGTGTAGACTCTTTTCTATCAACAGTGAGACAGGTCAGCTTGATGATTGGCGATAATAACCTGGGCAAACTACTTCGGGGGAAGTTTTACCAACCCAGAGAAGAACAAAGAATATTTATGTTTCTTGACTTGCAGGCTTCCACTGAATTGGCAGAAGAACTCGGTCACTTGAAGTATAGTATGTTTATACAAGACTGTTTCAACGACCTGGGCGTGGTAGTTGAGAATGAAGCTGAAGTCTATCAATATGTTGGGGACGAAGCCATTTTGACCTGGACGCTCCGAGATGGAGTAAGAAGGCAAAATTGTATCAGAGCCTTTTTTAGATTCAAAAAACAGCTCCAAATCAAGGCTGATTATTACCGGGAAGCTTATGGTCATGTGCCTGTCTTTAAAGCAGGACTACATGGCGGGCCTATCATTGTCACAGAGGTAGGTAAGTACAAAAAGGAAATCGCCTATCACGGTGATGCTATTAATACTGCTGCCAGAATTAGAAGCCAATGCAATGCTTTCAATCAGGAACTTCTGATCTCTGAGTATATCCAGCAATTACTTTCCACAAATGATTATGGTTTTAAGGAGATGGATAATATTGTCTTGAAAGGAAAAAAGGAGCAAATGACAGTGTTTGCCGTATTTGAGTTACATAGCCATCTGCCAGAAGCTAGACTTGCACAACGTCAATCTTCCTAGGTAACTCACGAGGAACTATAGTTTATTTTACAGACAAAAGTAAACTTTATTAAATTGCTCGACGTATATTACAGACAAAGATCAATTTAATAAACGATGGGAAGAACCAATCTCGGAGAGTTTGAAGAGGTTATCCTACTAACAGTGGGCGTGTTGTATGATGATGCATATGCTGTTGCGATCACCAAAGAGATTTCCAAGCAATCGTCTCGATCTGTCAATGTCAGTGCCGTACACAAGTCACTATATCGCCTTGAAGAGAAAGGCATGCTGAAATCAAGGCTTGGCGATCCTGAGGCTAAAAGAGGAGGTAAGAGAAAGCGATTATTCAATATTACTCCACTTGGCAAGAGGGCATTGGATGAATCCATGGACTTGCGTATGAGCCTTCGCAAGCAAATACCAGAATTGGCTTTTAAATGGCAGGTTGAATAGTATTGGCTGGTTTTGATAATATACCGAGAATTCCGCATGCCTTTTTCAAATGGTATTGCAAGGGTGAGCGCTACGAAGAGTTAAGTGGCGACCTGGCAGAATTTTACTATGAAAGGTTGGAAAAATCGGGGCGACTGAAAGCAAAGCTTCACTACATACTGGATGTCCTTAGATGTTGCCAACCATATGCCTGGAAAAAATACAAAGGTCCTTCAAATTCAAAAATCGGAATGTTCAAAAACTTTTATTTCACCACAGTCAGAAACCTCTTAAAGCATAAGAGTTACTTTTTGATCAATATCTCTGGGCTCACCATTGGCATTGCAAGTTTTATCTTCATAGCACTTTATATATTCAATGAGCTAAGCTATGA
>JAHCMJ010000018.1 GCA_019192485.1 Cyclobacteriaceae bacterium HetDA_MAG_MS6
CTCGTATACAAGGAATCAATTGACGATGTCATAGGATATTGCCATGCGTTGGAGGTATTCAAAAAGCCTGAAAGTGTCAAAAAGATCTTAACGCCTATTATCATCGTACCTGAGACCATGCCTGCTAATGAGTTGTTGATCCAATTTATCAATGAGCGTAAGAGCATCGCGCTTGTTGTTGATGAGTTTGGAGGAACGTCCGGTATTGTAACGATGGAGGATGTCATAGAGGAAATCTTTGGAGAAATCCGAGATGAACACGATGAGGAGTATCTCATCGAGGAAGAAATCGACGAGAACAATTTTATGCTCAGCGCCAGGCATGAAGTCGATTACCTGAATGAAAAGTATGGATGGGAGCTGCCAGAGGGTGATTACGATACGCTCGGTGGCCTTATTTTGGCGGAGAATGAAAACATTCCCGATGAAAATGACGTGATTGAGATCCCACCCTTTATTATCTCGGTCGTTTCCAAAGAAGAGCACCGGATTGACCAAGTTAGGCTCACCATTTCCAAAGCCGAAGAAGCCTTGTAAATCAAAGACTTAGGATTCATTTTTTAATTCCTCCCAACTCCTTATTTTTGCCGTCTTTAAAAATTTTGAGATAGGCATATGGCGTTGATAAACACCCTAAGACAAAAGGCCGGAAAAATCGTGATCGTTTTTGTCGGATTTTCCATGTTAGCATTTATTCTGGCTGATTTGTTTCAAAACAACTCCGCATTGCTGGGAGGCACCAGCAACGAGATTGGAGAGATGGCGGGGGCTACAGTTACCTACGAGGAATTCCAAGATAAGGTCGATGACCTCTCCTATACTTTCGCACTTAATACCGGAAATTCTCCCACATCAGACGATCTGGAACAGATCAAGCAAAACGCCTGGCAAGCGCTTCTTATTAGCAACGTTTTTGAGCCACAGTTCAAATCCCTTGGCATTACCGTGACAAACGATGAGATCGTCGACATGGTACAGGGCAACAATATAGACCCTCAGATCAGACAGTTCTTCACCGATCCAAATACAGGTGAATTTAGCCGGGATAGGGTCATTGGATTTTTGCAATCACTAAACTCTGCTCCTCCACAGCAGCGAGATTCGTGGTTAAGCTTTGAGGCTGGCCTAAGACCTAGTCGAATGTTTGCCAAGTATGAAAATCTGTTGGAAAAAACAAAATATGCTACTAAGTATGAGGGTATTCGGGAATACCGTAACTCAAGTTCGCAGGTTTCGGCAGATTACTTATATGTACCCTTCTTCTCAGTCAATGACTCTCTTGTCTCTGCAAAGGAAAGTGAATTTGAAGCCTATCTCTCTGAGCATCAGGACGAATACCAACGAGAAGAATCAAAGGACATTAGTTATGTGACTTTTCCTATTCAACCCTCTAGTGAGGATTCTGCACTGGTAATTGCCGAAATAGAGGAGCTAAAAGAAGGTCTTGCAAGTGCACAAAACGATTCTACTTACGCTAGCATCAATTCCGATGGATTAACTCCATTCTCTTCAATGACTGCCGAAAATCTGCCTGAAAGTCTGAGAGAAAATGGAAAAGTAGTAAGTGAAGGATTTATTTCAACTCCGGAGCTAGTTAGCGACAAGTATGTTTTTTACAAGCTTTCCCAGATCGTAGATGGCAACGAATATTTCCTGAAAGCCAGTCACATTCTATTCAAGCCCTCCGATGATAGCAATGCTGCTAAGGCTGATTCCAAAAGAGAAGCGCGCAAAGTTTTGCGTGATATTAGAAATGGCGCTGATTTTGGCCAGATGGCAAGCATACATGGGACTGACGGAACGGCTAGTAGAGGTGGAGATCTTGGCTGGTTCGGAGAAAATAGCGCATTTGTTCAGGAATTTAAGGATGCCGCATTTGCACACCGTGGCTCCGGTCTACTTAGAGACGTAGTAGAAACAGAATTTGGCTTTCATATCATTAAAATCACTGAGCCAAAAACGAACCGACAGTATAAGGTAGCCCAGATCGAAAAAGAGCTATTCGTAAGTGATAGGACACTCAACGATATTTATCGAAATGCCGACCTATTTGCAGCTGATGTTTCATCTATCACCGCATTCAATAACGTGGCGAATGAGAGGAGCTGCACAGTACTACAAGGCAGGCGAATTGGAAGAAATGATAAAAGGGTAGGAGCTATCGCCAACGCCAGGACCATAGTCTACTGGCTTTACAACAAAGCATCGGTAGGAGAGGTCTCAAAGGTATTTGAACTTGAAGATCAATATGTAGTCGCCGTGCAAACGGGAGAGCAGGAGGAAGGTACAGCGCGTTTAAGTGACGTCAGAAACGAGATCAATAGAAAAGTACTGGACCAGAAAAAAGCTGACTATATCATAAAGAAACTCGAAGGAGCACAAGGTGCTTTTGAAGAAATCGCGGAAAGCTACGGTGAAGGAGCCAGAGCGGCATCGACGGATTTGACGTTGAGTTCGAGTTCCTTTCCAAATGTAGGCTATGCGCCTGAGGCTATTGGAACAGCTTTCTCTCTAGAAGAAGGTGAGCGTACCCGCCCTTTCAAAGTAGGAAATGGCGTACTGATCCTTGAGGTCACCTCCAAAACGATTCCGGAAGATCGCGAAGAGTATGATTCCTACAAGACTCAAGCATTGGCTCAGTACAGGTCTTTTAGAAGAAGGGAAGAGCCCAGAACCTATCAGAATGTTTATGACGCCATTGTCGAATTTGCCGAGATAGAGGACGGACGATATAAGTTTTATTAAAAAATTATTTTTTCAATTCTAAAGAAAGTCCCTAGAATAATCTTGGGACTTTTTTTATCTTCATACAGTATGAGTTGGAACGTTGCAGCATTTAAGGAAAAGATCGAAGATCAACATCGGTTCCCTGGACCCTATGTATTCAAATTTATAGTTCCTAAAGAGAAAAAAGACGAAGTGATAGCCCTACTCCCCGTAGGAGATCTTTCATTTAAAGCGAGTTCAGGGGAAAAATACATTAGCATTACGCTAAAGTCTAGCCTGAAGTCAAGCGACGAGGTGCTAGAAGTTTATCAGAAGGTACACCGGATAGAAGGATTAATAGCACTCTAACATATAAGTACATGTGGATTGAGGAAAATAATAAGCTAAAAAGGACATTCGAATTTTCCAACTTTGTAGAAGCCTTTGGCTTTATGAGTCAGGTAGCTATCCTGGCGGAGAAGATGGACCATCACCCTAATTGGAGCAATGTCTATAACAAAGTAGAAATTGAACTAACGACCCACGACGCTGGAAATATCGTGACAGAGAATGACAGAAAACTAGCAGCTGCCATTGATCAAGTGATTGGGGATGCATGAGTCTACTTCCCTCTTCTTAATACCCACTCCTATTGGCAACTTGGCGGATTTCACTTATCGAGCAGTGCATGTGCTCCAGGAGGTGGACATGGTCCTGGCCGAGGATACTCGCACATCCGGCAAACTTCTAAAGCATTACCAGATTAATACACCTATGCAAAGTTTCCATGCCTTCAATGAACACCAAAGGTTGCAGCAAGTGATTACCGAGATGCAGCATGGAAAAACCATAGCACTTATATCCGATGCCGGTACACCAGGAATTTCGGATCCTGGGTTTCTTCTAACCCGGGCCGCCCTCGAAAACAGCTTGCAAATAGAAGCGCTCCCTGGTGCCTCGGCTTTACTTCCTGCTTTACTCAAGTCGGGCTTCGCTACAGACAGATTTACTTTTGAAGGTTTTCTTCCACACAAAAAGGGCAGACAGTCAAGAATATTGGCATTGGTAGATGAACCTCGAACTATGATTTTCTACGAATCACCTCATAGGCTCCTTAAGACTCTGCAACAATTTTCCGAAGCATTGGGTGAGGATCGTAGGGTATCCGTCTCTCGTGAGCTGACCAAAAAGTTTGAGGAAACCATTACTGGTCAACTAAAAAAAGTGATCAACCACTTTCAACAACACCAACCCAAAGGCGAATTCGTTGTTGTAATAGAAGGAAAAACCAGAAAATGAAGCTATCAAAAATCACTGAGGATATTGCCGAGATTGCTAAAGAGGCAGGGACTTTCATCAAGCATGAAGGCTCAAGTTTTGACAAAAGTAAGGTTGAATTGAAGGGTAAAAGTGATCTGGTCTCTTACGTTGATAAAAATGCGGAAAAAATCCTTGTCAAGGGTCTAAGAGACATACTTCCTGAAGCCTCATTCATAACAGAGGAAAAAACTGTCGAACAGGAAGAGTCTGAATATACATGGATTATTGATCCTCTGGACGGTACGACCAATTTTGTGCACGGCATGCCCTGTTATGCAGTTAGTGTCGGTTTGGCAAAGCAGAAGGAGGTGATTGCCGGAGTAGTGTATGAAATCAACAGGCATGAAGTTTTTTCGGCCTGGAAAGCCGGGGGAGCATACCTCAATGGCAAACCAATAAATGTTTCGGATGCGGAATCAATTGATGATAGTTTGTTCTCCACAGGATTCCCTTCTCATAACTTTGAAAAACTTGACCCGTATTTGGCTATTCTAAACGAACTGATGAAAAACTCTCACGGCCTTAGGCGTGTTGGAAGCGCCGCTACAGACCTGGCATACGTGGCATGTGGCAGATACGAAGGCTTCTTCGAATACAATCTCAAGGCATGGGATATAGCAGCGGGCATTATCCTGGTCCAGGAGGCTGGAGGAAAAGTCACAGATTTTAAAGGCGGTCGAGATTATCTTTTCGGTAGAGAAATCGTCGCCGGAGGAAAAGTACAACCAGAGTTATTGCGGGTTATTCAGCAGCATTGGTAGTTTCTTCCTTAGTTAGCAGGACCTCCTCCTGTGATTTTTGGACAATTTTGGAGTAAGATTCTCTTAGAAGAGCATACTCCGAAGCTTCGTACACTGCCTTTTTGAACAAGACCATCATCTCCACCAGCAGGCAACTACAAAGTAAAATCTGATCATTATGCCCAAACCTTGGTGCCTTCTGTACAGTTTTTACACATTTCTATCTCGCTTCTGGATCGAAGTAACGAAGCTCGGAAATTACGGTAGCTTTCGCTATGCCAGATGTCGGCAAAACTATTCTTCTTCAAATCCCCAAGAGCATGTTGCGCGTCTTTGTCAAAGCAGCAAGGTACTACCTGTCCATCCCAGGTGATGACACAAGAACTCCACATTTTCCAGCAGTGATCAAGCAATTGGTTTTTGATGACATATTTCCCATCCTTCTGCAACGCATACCTTGAGTACTTGTCATTTTCGGGGATCAATGGGTTGCCCTGCTCATAGTCATAAATCTGAGCCGTTTTGAGCGCTACTTTATCTACTCCGAACTTCTTGGCCATCTTCTGTACCTCCGGTATCTGATGTTCGTTGGGCCTAACTACTAAAAACTGCCAAATCACTGCTGGAGTTGATCGCTGTAGATTTCTTTTCCACTTAATGATATTTTTGGTGCCTTCAAACACTTTTGATAGTTCGCCTTCTTTGCGGTAAGCCTCGTACGTTTCCTGCTCTGTACCATCAATCGAGATGATCAACCGATCCAGACCGGAAGCAACTGTAGCTCTTGCCGTGTCATCATCCAAAAAGTGAGCGTTGGTAGACGTGGCCGTGTAAATCTTTTTTTCATCGGCATATCTAACCATATCCAGAAAATTGGGATTAAGGTATGGCTCTCCCTGAAAGTAGAAAGTAAGATAATGTGTATAAGGAGCTATTTCATTTATGATCTTTTTGTACAGCATATCGTCCAGTTTGCCGGTAGGCCGGGTAAAGGATCGCAGACCGCTAGGGCACTCTGGGCACCGAAGGTTGCAAGCTGTTGTAGGTTCTATGGCCAGGCTTATAGGCCAACCTTTGACGGTTGTACTCTTAGTGGCTCGTGAATACCAGTAACTAGTCATCACGCTCATCATATTTTTTACGCGATTAAAGGTTAGTTTTGACAGTAGTTGAAAGGTATCGTGCCAGGTAACGAACATTAGGTAAACTTAAGCAGGAGGTATGAATTTCAGGATTGCAATATTTGGTTTTTTTGTAGCAGTAGCCAATCTGGCCCAATCTCAAGCGCCACAGCTCTCTGAAAAAGCCGAAATCCGTATCATGACATTGGGCCCTTACCAGGCAGAATTGTATTCTGCATTTGGTCATAGTGCTATTCGCGTTTACGATCCCGGAACAAACATTGATTGGGTATATCACTATGGTGTTTTTGATTTCAATCAGAAAAATTTCTACTGGAACTTTGCCAGGGGCAAGATGCTGTACCGAATAGGTCGTACTAGATACTATTCTCGATTTCGCGATGCGTACATAGCTGAAAATCGCTTCATATACGAGCAGATACTGAATCTGACTCCATCCGAAAATCAATTGTTTTTCAACTACCTGGAAAACAATTACCTACCTGAAAACAGGGACTACCTATACAACTATGTCTATGATAACTGCGCCACAAAAATCAGAGATGTAGTAGAGGACGTCATCCCCGATACCATTCACTACGACTACTCATATGCCAAAGACAACTTCACTATTAGAGATCTCATGGATTTGTACCTTGAGCAACAATATTGGGGTGATTTGGCCATCGACCTTGGACTTGGACTTCAGATTGATCAGGAAGCCCCCGGCTATGACTATATGTTTCTTCCTGATTTTATTCAAACTGCCTTTGACCAAGCTACTATATTAAGGCCTACAGGCGCTGAACCGCTTATTCGAGAGACCATCCCTGTTTACAAGGCAACAGCAGAAGAGTCTGCTAGTAATTTCTTTACACCTCTCAACACCTTTGTACTTCTTTTTTTCATTGTTGGATTTATCACCAATAAGAATTTCAAAACAGGTAAACGAACCCACTGGATCGACGTGATCTTATTCACTATTGTAGGCATATTTGGATGGTGGTTTGTTTTTCTTTGGGCAGGTACTGAGCATCTTTCTAAGTACAACTGGAACCTTATTTGGGCATTTCCATTCCACTTGCCTTTTGTCTTTCTCTTGCACAATGAAAAGCTGAAGCCCTTTCTTACCCGTTATTTTCGGTTTACCGGTGTGGTGTATGCTTTAGTTCTGGTTTTTTGGGCACTGATCCCACAGTCATTGCATCAGTCATTGATCCCTCTTTTGGTGACCTTGATCTTGAGGGCATTGTATATCAGTTATGACTTGGGTCGTATTAGAATAAACCAATGAAAGTATACAGGCCGAGCGCAATAAAAACTAATCCGGGCACTGTATGCACGACAAACTTGTTGTCCGAAATACGCATGAAAGTAGCGCCCATAGCCCTAACCGTCAGTAGTAAGCTGAAGGTACCCAAGGAAATCCCTAACAGATAAAACCAAAACAAATTTCCCTCCAGTGAAATCCATTGATGGAGCTGTAAATAGGCAGTCACCGTCAGCCAAAAAGGCATAGTCAGCGGATTTAATAAGCCCAGGGCAAGTCCTCTTTTAAAGCCTGATCTCCCTTTGTCGTCTCCTTCAATAAGGAAAGTCCTGGAAGTAGAGGATGACCATAAGTTGCTAAAGCCGAGGACCAGCATTACCAAACCTGTGACGACTTTGAAATAGAAATTGAGAGACTCCTGCTCATTTAGGAAAACCTGAAACCTGACAGTAGCACCTGCATAGACTAATTCAACTGATGATGCAGCTATTGCGAAGAAAAGTGCCGCTCTTCCTCTTCGTTGTATGGTCATCTGCATCGTAGTGATGTTGATGGTCCCCGGAGGGATGGAGCCTAGATAGCTAATGAAAAATGCAACTAGAAATACCTGCAGGATCTGCATTCAATTTTTTTGCCGGTTATAGCTGCGAATTTCGCTCATTTTCTTCAAGCCTTTTCGCAGGCTATAATAGGGGACCCCAAGTCGATGATTTTGCCTGCTCACTTTGGCCAGCAGACTCAAGTGCCTGCAAATATCTCTATAAGCCTTGAAGATAGAGTATCCCGGTTGATAGACATGCCCAGGCTCCGCGCCAGCTCCGTTTAGTTCCAGTATTTTAAAGTTTTGGCCCTGCTCCAAATCCTCTAACGACTTGCAACGCAAATCAAATCGTCCAAAATGGAACCCAGGAATACTTAGAGCCAGTTTATTGATCTCAGCGGTCAGTGCGGCTGAAATACGATGGTTGAAATCCAGAAAAGTAGTTCCTCGACAATGATTGCCAATAGACTCTACTTCCAGTACCTCTCCTTTTTTAGGTTTCTGATCCGCAATCTGTTGTACGAAATCCGAGGAAAAATCCACTTGTAGCAGAGCTCGAACATTTTGCCGGAGCAGTTCCCGCACCGTATGTTCACCGTCTCCGACGACACTTAAAAACCCCTTTTTCACAATCGAGGTCACTGTACCGTATGGCTGATTGGGAAAGCGAACATAAAATACGCCAAGCTCGACCGGATATTCCACATACTCCTGAAGTAAAAAAGGCACTTTGACTTTTTCCAGATATGCTTGTAAGGAGGCTTTATCCTTAATTTTAGCAACCATCCACCCTCGTTCTCCAATATCAGGTTTCAAGATGAAGGGGTAGCGGATTCCATTTTGTTGAGCATAAGAAAGTACGTCTGCAGAGGTACTTGTAGGGAAGAATAGCTGGGTAATCGGTAAATACTTCTCAGGAATAAGTTTGAATAGCTCTGATTTCTGCTCCCCTAGCATGCCGCCAAACTCGAAAGTAGGGTTGGAGGCTGTAAAGAAGAAAAAGGATCTACACCTGATGATCAAAAAGGTGAAATAGAAGTAAACAGGAATGTAAAAGACATCAAAAGGCCAAAACTCGTAATTGGTCAACCAAGTCCGCCACCTCCGCCAGCGGCTAATAGCAGGGATCATAAAATACTTAAACCTTCTGCTGCTGATACCTCACCGTAGAAGTCGCCACACCAAAGTGCTCAGATAAGGTAATGTGATCTCCTATCGCTCTTACACCAATTTTGATCAGGGCCATGTGATGTATCGCATGCTCAATGTTGTAAGATAACTCTCTAAGAAAACTACTGGGAATAGCAATCGTATTGTCCTGCTCAACTTGGTAATTGGCTTCCAAGACCAAAGCCTTGTCCGCAGGATTCTTATCAAGAAAATCCTGAATGCTTCGAATGACACTAGAGGCAATTTTCCGGTCTTCTTCAATCACCTTGTCATGCTGACGGTTATCATAGTTGATCACATCATGGTTGACACCATCCATTAGGCAGATGAAAAACTCCAAAGTGTGACGAATATGCTGACCTATAGAAGCACCGCTCAATATGGGGATGCCTGATTTGTAGTCATGATCTGTAAGCTGCTCGATCACTTCGTTCAGCTGCGTCAAAAGTAGGCTAGCGGATTGATTTAGCGACATGCCGAATCTTAAAAGTTAACGTGCAAAAATAAGCTGTTTATTTATTTAGCGGATATAATCTCACTCCAGTATTTATTGGCCTCAACCTGCAATCTCACTTCATCTTCCTTCCATGTAGTCAGCGTGTTATTGCCACGAAAGTTGTAAAACAAGTACAACTTACCATCCAGAATAGTGAAGGTCTCAGGGTCAATTTTTACTTTATCACCATTGACCCCCATCGCGTAAGCACACCAACCTCCATATGCAGGTCGATACGCTTCAGGGTTGGCTATAAACAAATCCCTATTACTTTCACTTACAAACAAGTACCGCAAGTATCCCTCACGTACCTCAAAATCTTCTAATCCCTCTTTGGGGCCTTCTTTTTGAAAATAGGATACTGGATCATAACCATCCAGTGCCAGTCCTTTTCTATCCACATTGTAATGTTGAAAGGGACCTTGTAGAAACCAACTCCAAAATAAAAAAAGGACCATGAATGTATAGTACTAGAATAGCAATATAGAGGTTTTGACTTGATCACAGTTTCGCTTCTATGTGTTGGCTGCATGACAGTAGGACTTGACTTGATGCCTAGCAAGATCCGGTTCGAATCCTTTTCGTATTATATAATCATACGTTTTCCGTTGCCGAAGATAGTCATCCATTTGTCTTTCTAAAGAATCATATTTTCTCTTGACAAGAGACTGTAACATCTCAAGGTATTGCTGCTCATCTATGCTCGAAAGTCCTTTTTCTATACTATCCTCATCAATTTGGTGTCTTCTAAGCTCATTGCGGACTTTGTACCTCCCCCACTTGTTAAAAAACGTCTTGTCATGACAAAAAGCCTTAACGAATCTATCGACATTCAGGAAATTTTCTGTGATCAACTCTTGGAGCAAGGTCTCGGCCTGATCTTCATTTAAACCATAGGTTAGTAATTTATCTTTCACCTCCTTAGGCGCTCGCTCTCGAAAAGCACAGAACCTTGCGACTTTGATCTTTGCCTGCGTAATCCGCTCAGGCCTCATCGTCATTACTTGATGTATCCTTTCCTTTTAAGGATAGTGTCCATAAACCTGATCTCATTGTCATTGTTGAAGATCCTATTTGGTAAATGGATCAATTGAGCCTTGCTCGCAAAAAGCACAAAATAGTCCTTGCCTTTCTTCGCCCTTTTGATCTGATCCCATTTCATCGGCATGCCCTGCTTGGCGTTGAGCTTAATCAGTATTTGCTGACTGGTTATTTCATAACTAAGCTTCTGGAACAGAAACTTTCCCTGCTCTAGCTGGGTAACACCCGCAAATTGGATCAACCAAAATAGGAAATAGAGCAACAAAGCAATACTGGCCCCTATGATCCACCACAGGTTTGGGATCCACAAGTATCCAGCGCATATGGCCAGGTAGATCAAAAAGACCCACCATTGTTGTTTCAAAACCCCTTTAAGAGCGAGCTTCACATAAGGCCCCGTGGTCATCTGATACTTCTTTGTTCTTACTATCATTTATCAATAATTAAATCGCTTTTAAACTCATATCCAGACTGGTGTAGGAATGCGTAAGTGCTCCTACAGAAATATAATCCACACCAGTCTCAGCTATCTCTCGAATGGTCTTCTCCGTTATCCCACCGGAAGCTTCTGTCTCGTACCTGCCATCAACCATCATAATGGCTTCCCTGATATCAGAGGGCAACATATTATCTAGCATGATTCGATGAATGTTTCCAACCTCCAATACTTCGGCTAACTCCTGTAGGCTTCGAACCTCCACCTCGATCTGCAACTCTAGCTGTTGATCTTGTAAAAATTGCAGTGTTCTCTCTACGGCAGCTCGCACTCCTCCTGCATAGTCGATATGATTGTCCTTGAGCATAATCATATCATATAGACCAAACCGATGATTGACCCCGCCCCCTATTGCAACGGCCCATTTCTCGGCAATACGAAAGTTTGGTGTGGTCTTCCTAGTATCCAAAAGCCTGACGTCGGTACCTTTGATCAGATGATTGAGATGCGAAGTGTAAGTTGCAATACCACTCATCCGCTGTAGACAGTTGAGCACCAATCGCTCCGCAGCCAACAGGTCACGTGCATCACCTGCCACCTCAAAACCTATATCACCATGCGATACTGAGTCACCGTCTTCTTTGAAGAATTCCAATTCCAAGTCGTCAGAAACTTGCTTGAAGATCCTTTTGGCCATTTCCAAGCCGGCAATGATACCTTGATCCTTCACAATAAGATGGGCTTTTTGCTTACGCTCTGCTGGAATCGCTCCCAGAGAAGAGTAATCCCCCGAACCCAAATCCTCCTCAAGTGCAAGCTTGATAAACTTTCTGATACTTCTATCCGAGAGGTACGGTAATTCCATAGGACCGCAAAATTAGGCAGATCGGCCTAAAGGAACCTAGCTAAATGTATGGTGAACCAAGAAAAATTCCTAGGACTCTCGGCTCAGGGTCAAAGTATCTATCAGATAGCTATCCGTACCCTTCTTCAGGAACATCACTACTCGATAAGATCCTGTCTTCATTCGGTACTTGCCAATCGTATACTTCAGTTTCTTTGGATCTTCGGATGCGCCCTGATGGATATAAACAAAATCTGTGGCCGGGTTTTGTAGAAAAAAGTTGCGTAACACAGACTCAGCCTGCGAACGACTATAGGAGTTTTCGACACCATCAATATTGATCTCAACATTGTTGCCACAATATTTGACAAGCTCTTTTGCACTACTGGCTTTCATAGCTATGCCGATGTTGTCTACTACCTCTCCTTGTGCCATCAGATAGCTGCAATAAAAAGTAGCAATCAAAAAGATAAGTGTCGTTCTATTCATAGCTGTATCTATTTAACTATAATCGTGCCATATTTCAATCCTATTGATTTTGAATTCTCTCTAAAATTCAAAAAAATCTTGTCTTCTTTCTATTCAAAATGAAATTTACAAAGAAGTCGTTCGCGATCAAAACCTGATCTCGTAAATCGTATATTTGCGCTCATGAGCAATAAGGTAATTTTGATGATCTTGGATGGCTGGGGGATCGCTACAGACACCTCAGTTTCAGCTATTGACAAAGCTAATACGCCATTCATTGATGGTTTGTACGAAAAACATCCACACAGTACACTTGAGGCTTCTGGCATGGCGGTTGGCCTACCTGATGGTCAAATGGGAAATTCCGAGGTAGGTCATATGAATCTTGGAGCCGGCAGAGTAGTGTATCAGGATCTGGCAAAGATTAACAAGGCCGTCGAAGAAGGTACTTTAGGAGACAATGAAGTTCTTCAAGACGCTTTTGCCTATGCCCAGGAGAAGGGGAAACCGGTACACTTCATCGGACTGGTCTCTGATGGAGGTGTACACTCACATATCAACCACCTCAAAGGTTTGATCAGCGCTACGCATCAAATAGGCCTAACTGATGTTTTTGTACATGCCTTTACTGATGGTCGGGATACCGACCCCAAAAGCGGGCTGACATTCCTGGCAGAGCTGCAAGACCACATGAGCGAAACGACTGGTCAGATAGCCTCCGTGACTGGTAGGTACTATGCAATGGATCGTGACAAGAGATGGGCAAGGGTCAAATTGGGTTATGATGCGATGGTCAACGGGACTGGTGAAAAGGTGCAAGATGTACTGGATGCTGTCAAAAAGTCTTATGATGAGGGTGTTACCGATGAGTTTATCAAACCGATCATCAAGGCCGATGAGCAAGGGGCAGCCATTGCTAATATCCGTGAGGATGATGTCGTTATATGTTTCAATTTTCGCACAGACAGAGGTCGGCAGATTACGCAAGCCTTGACTCAACAAGATTTCCCCGAACAGGGAATGAAGAAATTGAAGTTGCACTACCTGACCCTCACTAACTATGACGACACTTTTGAGGATGTGAAAGTCGTTTTGGGAAAAGGAAACATCGAAATGACACTAGGTGAGGTCCTAGAAAAGAATAACAAGCAACAGATTAGAATTGCCGAGACAGAAAAATACCCGCACGTTACATTTTTCTTTTCGGGGGGACGAGAAGCAGAATTTATCGGCGAAAAACGCATCCTATGTCCCTCGCCTAAAGTGGCCACTTATGACCTGCAACCAGAAATGAGTGCTGCTGATATCAGGGATGGCATTATTCCTGAACTGAAAAAGGGAGATGTGGACTTTGTCTGTTTGAACTTTGCGAACCCAGACATGGTCGGACATACTGGTGTTTTCGAGGCAGCAGTAAAAGCTTGCGAAACAGTTGATAGCTGCGCAAAGGCTGTTGTTGAGGAAGCCCTCGAGAATGGATATACTACCCTTATCATTGCTGATCATGGCAACTCCGATATCATGATCAACCCTGATGGTAGTCCTAATACAGCACACACAACGAACCTCGTACCATTAATCGTTGTAGGTCAGGATATCCCAAAGGATACTGCTGTGCGATCAGGGAAGTTAGGTGACCTTGCTCCTACAATCTTGAGTCTGATGGAAATCGCCCCTCCGCCCGAAATGACCGGAAATGTATTGATCTAATGAGGGTCTTTTTCTTATCACTTTCCTTGGCAATGTCGATGGCCTGCGACCAGTTAAATCGTCAGGCTGAAACTGTAAACCCTACGTATTTTGATTTGGAAGCCTTTTGCAACATTCAGATCGAGTTGTTAGAAAAAAGAGGTCCCAACATTTTAAAAACAGCAAGTTTTGAGCAAGACTCTACTACAAGAGAAATCGATGGTGGAGACGTGAAATGGGAAAAAGAGCTGGAAATACTTGGGGGGCTTGACCTTAATAAGCCACGGTTCGTCGGTGCTTTCGATGTGATCGAAATGGGAGATTCTACTTCTTATCAACTCAAAAAAGGAGAAAAAGCATCAGTTAAGTCTCTCACACTTCACCGAGATCAAAACGGCGAGATAGTCAGGATATTTGGAGACTTTCAGGAACAAAAGGAAATTTACGAAACTAAAAGAACAATCGATTTTCGATTTGAAAGCGGAATTTTTTCCAGTTACTCTGTAGAGGGTTATCAAAAAATGTTAACCGGCGATTCTACTTCGTTCTCGGTGCAAGTAAAGGTGCCCTAGCTAGGCAAGAACCTCGTCACTCTCATGAATAACTTGCCTTGGCCCATCAATAGGAAGACACACGCCGGGAGGCAAGTCTAACTCGGGGGGAGTTAGTACAGGAAGTCCTCCATCATCGTCATTGCTACCTCCATTCCCATCCTCCTTTTTACCTTTCTTCCAGATAATAATAGCAAGCAAGATGCTATAAGCCATCAGGCAAAACAATATGTCTAAAAGAAGTCCATTCATATACTTAGTTGATCAAATTAATCAAAAAACTTCATAAAATGTGACTACTTAACTGGCTAATACAAAGCAAATTTTATAATTCGCATTATTTTCTTATTTTCAACCCAACTTTTCAGCCCGCTAGCCAAAGAAGACTTTTGACTCTATAAAGAACTTTTATGTTATTAGGTATTTTTTCCGGCCAAAATGAGGGATTGCTTTTTGGTGTTTTTGGGGCCGTAATAATTCTATTCCTACTAGTCGACCTCGGCGTTTTTCATAAAAAGCATCATAAGGTATCTCAGAAAGAGGCATTACAGCAATCATTGTTTTGGGTACTGGTTTCGATGGTTTATGGTGGTTTGATTTACTTTTTTGGTGAGGGTCCCGATGCCTCATTTGAATTTTTCTCAGCCTACGTCACCGAAAAAGCACTTTCGGTTGACAACATCTTCGTCATTTTACTAATCCTCAGGTACTTCAGTGTCAACGAAGAATACTATCATGGCATTCTATTCTGGGGTATTCTTGGTGCTATTGTTTTTAGGGCAATATTCATTTTTGTAGGAGCCCTGTTGATCAGTAAGTTCCATTGGATACTATACATCTTTGGCGTATTCCTGGTCTACTCTGGTATCAAAATATTCAATGAGGATGAGGACATGGATATCGAGCCTGAAAAGAATCCTCTTCTAAGGTATGCTAAAAAGATTCTACCACTGACGTCGGATGATCGTGGAGGTAAGTTCAGCGTGATTGAAAATGGCAAACGGTTCTTCACACCACTTTTCCTGGTTATCATATTGATCGAATCCACTGATTTGATTTTTGCAGTTGACTCTATCCCCGCAGCATTCGCCATTACTCAAAACGAATTCGTCATCTATACTTCCAATATTTTTGCGGTTATGGGGCTCAGAGCTATGTTCTTTCTATTGGCTAATGTTCTTGATAAGTTCTACCTGCTACAAAAAGGGCTGTCAATTGTACTCATTTTTATTGGAGCTAAAATGTTACTGGAGATGTCACTTATCCAACAAGGGTTATCCTATATCTTCGGTACTGAGCACATCGAGATTCCGATATTCCTCTCTTTCGGAGTTATTATTTTAGTCCTGATAGGATCTATTCTGCTTTCACTGGCATTCCCTAAAAAGCCCGAACTTGTCAACCAGTAAAAATGGAAGCTATTTGAAACCAATCGGCTTGGTTTTCCAGCCGTTTCTTTCCAGCTCTTCAGCACTTTTTAACACTTTCTCCTGAAGTTCGGTCTTGTACTGAGCAAGATTTTGGGCTATATCGGCGTCTTGGGCACCAATGATCTCGGCGGCCAGAATACCTGCATTTTTTGCTCCATTCAAAGCAACAGTGGCTACTGGTATCCCCCCTGGCATCTGCAAAATAGATAGTATAGAATCCCAACCATCTAGTGAATTGCTGGACTTGACGGGCACACCTATAACTGGAAGTGTGGTCATAGAAGCTACCATCCCCGGTAAATGGGCCGCTCCTCCTGCTCCTGCCACAATGACTTTAAGTCCTCTATCCCGAGCACTTTCTGCATACTCAACCATTCGGCTTGGTGTTCTGTGCGCAGAGACTACAGTCAACTCAAAATCTACTTTGAGGTCAGTTAATATTTCAGCAGCCTCTGACATAACTTTTAAGTCAGATTGACTTCCCATGATGATACCGACTACGGGTGATTTACTCATGCGATTACTTTGAGGGTTTCCTTTACAATTCTAGCCTTTTTTTTCAAGGACTCCATATCCGAGTCGAGGAGTGTGATATGGCCCATTTTCCGAAATGGTTTTGTCAGTTTTTTCCCGTACAGATGAATATGTACATTGTCCATCGCCATCAATTCATCGATGCCTTGATATTTGGCTTTTCCAGAGAAACCATCCTCGCCTAGGACGTTGACCATGACGGATGGACTAACAGCATCTGTTGAGCCCAAAGGCCAGTTGAGTATCGCCCGGATATGCTGCTCAAACTGAGATGTCACATTCGCCTCGATTGTTTGATGGCCACTATTGTGAGTCCGAGGGGCTATTTCATTCACGAGTATTTCTCCTTCGGAGGTCAAAAACATTTCTACAGCTAGTAGCCCAACCATATCAAGTTTTTCGATGACATCCACCGCTAGAGCCGCTGCTTTGGTTTCCATCTCACTCGATATATTCGCCGGCGCAAACAAAAACTCCACCAGGTTTTGCTCTGGGTGGTACGACAACTCGACTACAGGAAATGTCTTGGTCTCACCTCGCTCGTTTCTAGCAACAATCACACTCAGCTCACATTCAAAGTCCACCAACTTCTCCAGTAAGCCTGGCTGGTCAAATGCTTTCTCCAGGTCCTGTTTGGTCCTGATCACTTGAACCCCTCGACCATCATACCCTTCTTTGCCCAACTTGTTTACGGCCGGTAAAAACGCGTGGTGAGCTCTGACATCTTGCCTGGAATCTGTCAATACAAAATCAGCTGTCGGTATGCGCTGAGCTTTATAGAATGTTTTTTGCTTTCGCTTATCCTGAATAAGCGCTATGATTTCCGGTTGCGGAAATACTTTCACTCCCTCAGAAGCTGCCTTTTTTAGTGCTTCTACATTGACGTGTTCAATCTCAATCGTAACCACATCTTTACCTTTGCAAAAAGTATATACGGTGTCAAAATCCTTTAAACTTCCCTCAGTAAAATCAGCCACCAATGGCCTACAAGGTGCATTTGGATCAGGGTCTAAGACGGCAATGTCAAGGTTGAAATCTATGGCGGATTGTATCATCATTCGGCCAAGTTGACCGCCGCCAAGTACTCCTATCTTTAGTGAAGTAGTTGTGCTGCTCATATTGGCCACAAATATGAGCAATGCTGGCCAATGATACTAAGGTTGATTACTCGTTGCCTTGTCGAAGGCCTCCTCATAGTTTTTGGTCATGGTCCTCATGATACGGTCCCAAAAGGTGAAATACAGGCCATAATTACTTTTCGCCTGTTGATGGTGTTGGTTATGACTGACGGAGGTATTTATCCATTTACCGATCCACGTTTTGTGAAACCCCTTAGGATAAAGCTCCCAGCCTAGGTGCCCATATACATTGTAGAAGGTCATAGAAAAAAAGAAGACGCTGATCGTAAATACGTGAAGAGGGAGTAGAAATACAACCAGAATTAAGATTCCGGCTTCGATAATGGCTTCCCAAGGATGAAAACTAAATGCGGCCCAGGGTGACGGATTGTTACTTTTGTGATGTATATGGTGGACATACTTCATCCCCCATCGTGAGTGCATCATGCGATGGGTCCAATAAAAATAGGTGTCATGCACTAAGAATATTAGTAGCAGACTGCAAAGAGCATAAGCAAGGCCAAAATCACCGAAATCATCATAAACCTGCGTATAGGGTCTGAGGCCCCAGTTGCTAAAGGTGATCGTTGCTATCCCTGCAAAAATGGCCATAGTGACCAGCGAATAGATGATTTCCCGTTGATAGTTTGTTGGTTTCGGAAAGCTCATTTGTATCTTGGCTCGTTTCCCCGGCGACTTTTTCCAGTAATAGAAAATGGAGAATGCGACACCCGCTATCAGAAAATACCGTATTAAAAGAGAGGAAAATATCTTTAAGAGTAGTTCGTACCACATGTCAGATAAAACTAAGCCCATCAAAAAGAAAAAGCCAAAACCTATCGCCCAACAAGTAAAAGACGGGGATCAATCGGAGCAAGTTTCGGATAGGCAGGATTTTTCAAACCTCGGACTGCCTGATATTGATCTGAAAAAAGTTTTAGGTTGCGGAGGCTAAATCACATCCAAACCCCTATAATCCACCAGTTTAAGGTTAGAATGTCTTTTAGTAGATGATTTAGGCTTTTTAGTAGATATTTTCACCTGTCATGTAAGGGAAGATCAGAATACTATTGATATTCTTCTATAGAATAGACTAATTTTAGTTTTCGTTCGATTTGGAAACAAACTAGTGAATACATGAAATGATTTGTACTCGGACCTCAGTGGGATTTGAATCCAGGATCATTCATGCCGGTAACATAATTAAGAAGACACCATGAAAAAATTGCTATTACTTTCTTTCTGCTTTGCCACATTATGTGCGATCACGTCATGTAGTGATGACGATGAACCAACCGTTAACCCTCTGGTTGGTGAATGGATTTTGGATAAGATAACAGTCTCTGATCCCCCGGCAGGTCACCAATTGGCCACCACGCCAAATCCGACATCTCTATACGGAGAATCTTCCTATGAATTGGAGTTTTTTGAAGACATGACTTTCGAAAGAACGCTTCGGTCCAGTGCGGATCGAATAGATGAAGATGGTGAATGGGAACTTGATGAGGCAGATCTTGACCTTGACATCGACAACTCAAATGCCGCATTCACGATCCCTACCCGTTTCACTGTAGAGGGTGAAATCACTGATAGAGATCTGGTCCTTGTGACCACTGACTCCTGGTTAGCCTGGCCACCTAGCATTGTTGAGGACGAGTTTGCACTGGATACTGCCGACACCCAGGAAAAGTTAAATGAGCTATTCAATGAATATGGAGTGGTAGTCGATTTCACATTTACCTTGGAATTCGAAAAAGACTAGTACCAGGCGTCGATGAAGTACTGGGTTTCTGCTTTTTACGTATTCCTGTGCATCATACAGGTGTTTGGCCAGAATAAAACGCTGGTCAAAGGTAAAGTGGTGGATGCCAACAATGAACCGCTAATAGGAGTGACCGTGCTGGTACAGGAGGAAAATGAAGGTACGGTAACGGATATCGACGGAAACTTCCAATTGACAGGTCAGGTCGGTCAAACGCTGGTTTTCAGCATGATTGGCATGAAGACCGTGAAGCAAGCGATCCCGACCAACGCCACAAGTTTGTCGGTCAAAATGGCGGAGGAGGCTGAGTTGTTGGAGGAGTTGGTGGTCACAGGGTTCCAGGAAGTGGATAGGAAGCTATTTACGGGTGCGGCGGCCAGAGTGCAAATGGATGACATCAGACCCCAAGGTATGGTGGACGTCAGTCGCGTACTGGAAGGTCAGGTGGCCGGTGTCAACGTAGACAATGTATCCGGGACTTTCGGAACAGCTCCGAGGATCAGAATCAGAGGAAACGCATCCTTGAATGGAAATAACCAGCCACTTTTTGTAGTCGACGGGGTCATATTAGAAGATCTCTCTAACGTCAACACCGATGACCTTATCTCTGGAAATGCAAATACACTTGTTGGTTCCTCCATAGCTAACCTCAATCCAAACGATATCGAGTCCTATCAAATCCTGAAAGATGCCTCTGCAACTGCTATATATGGGGCGCGTGCTGCCAACGGAGTAGTAGTGATTACCACCAAAAGGGGGAAAAGCGGCAAACTCAGAGTGAATTACAATGCGAGCTTTTCCGGTAAACTTCGACCTACTTACAACCAATTTGATCTCCTCAATTCTGCAGAGGAGTTATCCGTATATCGCGAGTTGGCCAGCAAAGGGTGGATCGACATCAGTACTTCTGTGAGATCCAGAAACTATGGAGCTCTCGGCAAAATGTATACTTTAATTGCGAATCACGAATTGGAGTGGGGTCCGGGAGGATCCTTCAACGAAACCTTCTTGAATCAATACGAAAATGCCAACACAGACTGGTTCGACGTCCTGTTTCGTGATTTTGGGCTTCAACAGCAGCATTCACTTAGCTTCACTGCTGGTAATGAAAAGTCAAACAGCTACTATTCTATTAGTTATCTGGGTGATCAGGGGCAAACAATAGCAGATAAAGTCAATCGTTTTACAGGTACGGCTCGAAACACGTATTTCCTTTCAGAAAAATTCACCTTTGGTCTGAAGCTAAGTGCTAGCTACAGAGACCAATTGGCACCTGGTACCAGGAATAGAGAACTCGACCCATTGACCGGCCAGTTCAATAGAGATTTTGACATCAACCCTTACAGCTACAGTATTAATACTGCACGATCCATACGCCCTTACGATGAAAATGGCGACCTGGAGTTCTTCAGAAGAAACTTTGCACCATTTAATATCTTACACGAGTTAGATAATAACTTCATCGAGATCGAAGTACTTGATATTTCTGCCCAAACAGACTTTGAGTATAGCCCTGTGTCAAACCTTTCTTTCAAAGGCGTTCTACAAGTCCGATATGCTAATACAGAGAGAGATCATACGGTAACCGAAAACTCCAACCAGGCAGAAGCTTTCCGAGCAGATGATACACAGTTCATTCAAGATGCTAATAATCTACTTTTTGCAGATCCGGACAATCCTGGATTGAACCCACAAGTGGTACTCCCTCAGGGGGGATTTAAGTACCTTGATCAAAGTGATCTGCTGAATTTCTTTAGCCGGATCAGTGCCGATTGGTCCAAAAGTTTTGGAGGTGTGCATGAGGTAAATGCCCTGGCAGGACAAGAAATCCGATTTACCAACCGCTCCTCATCTAGTTCTACGGGTATAGGAGTAATTTACGAAAGCGGTGGCGTTGTGGTAACCGACCCCAATATTATTGAGTTTTTCAATCTTCAAAATATTGACTATTTCAGCCTCGATGAGGAAAAAGATAGGTTCATTGGCTGGTTTCTCAACGCCGGCTATGCCTTCGATTCCAAATATGTAGCCAATGCCACCTTCCGCTATGATGGCTCTAATCAATTGGGCCGCAGTCAGCAAGCACGATTTCTTCCGACATGGAATGTCAGCGGTGCCTGGAACTTGTACAATGAACCTTTCATGGATGGAGTACCCGTCATTGACGATGTCAAACTCAGAGCTACCTATGGGGTTTCCGGCAATCTGCCTCCAGATGCAAGTGCCTTGCTCAACTTGCAATCTGATGTCACGGTACGCCCAACTGATGTGGAACCTTTTCTGTTTATCGAGGACCTGACCAACACGGAGCTGACCTGGGAAAAGTTAAAGGAATTCAACGTGGGAGTAGATTTCACCATGTTTAACAGGAAAGTAAATGCGTCAGTTGATTACTACATCCGTAACTCCTTTGACTTGATCGGTACGGTGCAGACCAGCGGAATCGGCGGTAGAGGTTTGAAAGTAGGCAACTTTGCTGATATGGAAATTGAAGGATTTGAGTTTTCTCTCAATTCGACGAACTTCGATAAAAATGGATTTACATGGAAGTCAAATTTCAACGTAGGATATAGCCGGGATCAAATTACAAATCTTGACTTTGGACCAAGATACGTAGATGCAATTGGTCAAAATGGAGCCGGTGTGATTGGCCGTCCGCGCAGGGCCTTGTACTCCCTAAATTTTGCGGGATTAAATAACCAAGGAATCCCATTTTTCTTGAACTCTGATGGCGAAGCTACCATAGACTTTGATTTGCAGGAGCGACAAAACCTGGAGGATATACTGGTTTTCGAGGGGTCTACCGAACCTCGCGGTTCCGGAGGGTTTACAAATACCTTCTCTTACAAGGGTATTACTTTGAGCGTATTACTTTCTTACAAGTTTGGATACAAAATCCGACTCAATGATGCATTCTTCGCCAACTATACGGATTTTGATGCCTTGCCTGGCCAATTGGTCGACCGCTGGGCTGTCCCAGGTGATGAGAATCTAACTAATATCCCCACTATCGTAGATCAGGACATTGCACAGTCCAACGGGGATATTCCGCTTGCTTACCAACTGTATAATAAGAGTACCGAACGCGTCGCTAATGGCGACTACATCCGGCTAAAGACAGTTAGGTTAATTTATCAGCTTCCAACTTCTTTCGTCGAAAAGTTGGGATTTTCAACTGCTAACGTCTCTTTCGAAGGTCAAAACCTAGCTCTACTTTACTCAGATAGGGAAAATTTAAGAGGTCAGGATCCGGAATTTTTCAGTAGCGGCGGTGTTTCCTTACCACAGCCGAGGCTTATCACTTTCGCTTTAAACGTCGGCTTCTGATGATGATTTGCTCACAATACTATCCTTGGCTTAGGTATTCAAAGGCATTCGCTCTCTGCGTAGCACTGCTGCTATCAAGCTGTAGCAGCTTCCTGGATGAAGATCCTGACAATCGGGTGGCGCTGGATGACTTGGAAAAGGCCGAGCAGCTTTTAGTCAATGCCTACTCTGTGGCCAGTCAGAATTTTACAGACTGGATGACAGATGATGTGCAATTTACCCAAGGCACCAACTTACGCCTAAGCCACGAACAAATCTATTCCTGGCAGGATGTCACTACCGGACCCACAGAACAAGACACACCAGACTTTTTTTGGTTTCAAACGTATGAAGCCATAGCCCATGCCAATGAAGTATTGAAAGTACTTGACGAACTCCCGGCGGAAACGGATGAAGAAAAGGCCCGTAAGCGTGCAGTAGAAGCGGAAGCATTGCTGACTAGAGCCTACGGTCATTTTATGCTAGTCAATTTGTTCGGAGAGCACTTTGATGGTCGCTCCGGATCAAATGATGGTGTTCCTTATGTGAAAACCCCCGAAACTGAATTTTTGGCGCAATATGAAAGGGAATCAGTACGAAAGGTCTACGACGAGGTAGAAGATGATTTACTCGACGGACTGGAATTGTTAGACGATACTTTTTTCGAAAACTCTGGTAAGTACCACTTCAATAGAAATGCAGCCCTTGCTTTTGCTTCTAGGTACTACCTCTTCAAAGGTGAGTTTACTAAATGCATACAATATAGCGATCAGATACTAGGGTCTAATCCGGAAGTTTTTGTTAAAGACCTGACGTCACTGGAATTTCAGCAGGCAAGCGCATCAATAATAGAGTATCCGCGTCTTTACACCTCGCCTGACCTGCCAAGCAATTTTCTGTTGATGCGTAAGATTTCTTTGGTGCAGCGTACTGACTTTGCCTTTGGCCCGGATGAAAACTTCTATAGCTCTCTTTTCGGATCTCACCCTTTTGGAAATCTAACAGATGAAAGAGAAAACCCGGCGCTTGTGAAAGGTTTTGATGCTGTTTATCCCTCCAGGTACCAAAGTCTCTTTGAGCGCAACAGTCTGAACTCCAGTGTTGGGACTCCCTACTACATTCATGTAGCGTTTAGCGGTGAGGAAGTATTACTCAATAGAGCTGAGTCAAACGCGCAACTTAACAACTTAGATGCCGCGCTGGCGGATATGCAGGTACTGGTAGCCAAAAGGTATAGTGGTGGCACGCCCGACCTTACGCTACAGGCATTGCGTGATTTTTATGATAGCAGCAATGATCAAAACAATCTACTCTCTTTCATTATACTTTTGGAGCGCCGCAAGGAGTTTATTATGCAGGGGATGAGGTGGTTTGATATCAAAAGATATGGTTTTTCGGTAACACACGACCTTGCAGATGGATCGCTGATTACATTAAATGAAGATGACCGCAGAAAAGTTTTACAAATCCCCACATCAGCCGTAGAGGTTGGGGGCTTAGAACCAAACCCCAGATAGCGATGGAGAAGAAGGGCTTTACACAAATAGTGAAACGCAGCTTGGGTATTAGTCTTATTGGACTTACTACTTTGACAAGTTGCTACAAGGAAGATAAGCTTAATGTCCCTGTGAAAGACGTAAGCATTGAAATTGAAACAGAGCTCGATCAGTACATTGAGACCAATTTCACCCAGGAGTATGGGATGGCTATTCGATATCGTTTTGTAGACAACTATGTCAATCCAGGAGAACGCGTAGCTCCGCCCAGGATTGAGACAGTGAGGCCTATGTTGGACTTTATTGAAGAATTTTGGATCAACCCCTACCTGGATGTCCCAAATGGTGAAGATTTTTTTAGAAATCATGTGCCCGCAGAGATTGTATTTCTCGGCGGGTTGATCTACAACAATGACGGCACGGTAACTCTAGGTACAGCCGATGCCGGGGCGCAAATCACTTTCACCAATGTCAATGGTATTGACCCCACCAATGAGGATTGGAGAACATTACAACTACAAACTGTGTTTCACGAGTTTGCGCACACGGTGCATCAACGCTACAAACTTCCCAACGCTTTTGAAACCATCGCTTCTACTGGATATACCGGTCCTGGCTCCTGGTTTGTACTTACCGACAATCAGGCTTTGGAGAGGGGGTTTGTTTCTCCGTATGCCACGAGTTCACCAAATGAAGATTTTGCTGAGACTGTGGCATTCTTCCTATTTGAGTCAGACTTCGATACTAAATTTATTGCACAGGACACTTGCCAAACTGAAGAATGCCTCGCTAGAAATGAAGGTCGGGCGTTGGTTTCAGCTAAGCTTACCACCATAAGCGAGCACTACGAAAAAGTAACAGGGGTCTCGCTAGAAAGTATAAGAGCTGCGGTGCAGAATAGACTACCATAGCATGAGGAATTTACCGAGCTACGTACTGCTATGCTTTGTGTTGATTTTTGGCTGCGAGCAAAATAATGATCCCGACTTGCCTTCTGTAGAAGAGCGAGTCTCGGAGGCAATTGGCGATCTACAGAATCAGCTAACGGCACCTGCTAACGGCTGGAGGATAGACTATAGACCTACTCCTGACGGTGGTACTTTCTTGATTTTAATGGATTTTTCTTCCGATGGTATGGTAAGAATCCAATCGGATGTCCCTGACAATGATGGCGAATTTCGAGATCAGACTATACTCTATAGAATTGATAACAGCCAGGGCTTAGAGTTAATTTTGGAAACATACGGCGTATTCCATTTCCTTTTTGAGCTGAGCCAAGCCAGTTTTGGTGGTGAATTCGAGTTTAGATTTAATCAGCAACAGGGTACTAACCTGATCTTTTCCAGTAAAAGTGATGGCAGTCTTGGTCAGAATACGATTTTAGTTTTTGAACCCGCAGGGCCTAATGATAGTGACCTCATATCTGACGAGGTCGTAGAGTTACTTGGACAAGGTAGCCATCGGTCTCCAGGGCTTGGCAACCTGGGGAACCACGTCCTCTACAACATCTATATCCCATCTGATAATACTACGATTTCTTTGACGATAGATATGCGTAGCCGACAGGCCAAAATACATGGTGGAAGTGCCGGACAATCGATAGAAGAGATAGCGCAATCAGTAAATGGAGTAAACATCAATACTAAAACCACCATTTCTTTTTTGGATGGAGGAATAGTTTTTAACCAACCTCCCAGCTTTTCTATAGGTGGAAATAATTATACCCTCAATCAAATACCTCTTGAAAATTTCAACAAGGTAACAACAAGCTATTGCGGTGGCAATGTAGACTCACTAGTTCAATTCAGTAGCCAAAACGTTGCAGGTATTGGCGGCTTAACCATGACAAGTTCACTTTTCCAGACACATTCTGTGGTCACTGCCAGTGAAGACTTTTTTAGCCACAATCACGTATTCATTTTCGATCAGGATGATGAATCGTTAGCAGACTCTATTGAAAACGTATTCCCTGGCGCTGCAGCATTTCAATTCTATATGGGCGTGGAACTCAACAATGGTGATGCACTCAACGCTGCTGGTTTTGTCGAGCTTGATGACTTTAATAATGCTGACTTTTACTTACGAGGATTTGATTTTGTTCAAACCGGTAACCTTATTGAATTCACCTTTAATGGGGACGATTTCATCACCAATGATGATGCACCGCAGTCAAAAACCGATGGCCTTGTGTCTTTAACAGATCTCATATTCGAAGGAGGTAAGGTCTACCTGATTGAGACCATAGGCATAGAAGATCTCTTTGAATTTTACAACCCTTGCAATGACTACAAGGGGTTTATGTTCAAAAGGTGATCAGATCGCCGGTCATGACCAGTATTAAGCTCCGTAAATCAAGACCACGGCGTGCGCTGCCACTCCCTCCTCAGTCCCTACAAAGCCCAACCTTTCAGTTGTTGTCGCTTTGATCGATACATCCTCTGTAGAAATTGACATCACCTCGGCCAAGCATGTTTTCATCTCCTCAATATAGGGTCCTATTTTGGGTTGCTGAAGACAAACGGTAGCGTCAACGTTGCCAATATGATATCCTTTCTCCGTCAAAAGTTTGATCACATCTTTCAATAGCAACTTGCTATCTATTCCCTTGAATGCAGGGTCCTTATCTGAAAAGTAAAACCCAATATCTCTCAAATTTGCCGCCCCGAGGAGTGCGTCACAAATCACATGAATGAGTACATCCGCATCCGAATGACCAATAGCACCTTTGGTATGTGGTATGCGAATGCCTCCTAACCAAAAATCCACTCCATCTTGCAGTTGATGAACATCGTATCCATAACCGACTTTGATATTAGGTTTCATGCGTTTTGTTTGGTTTGGTTCGTTCTGTTTTGCCGGAAGACTCGATCATTTGCTTGTGTCCTTTTATGGCTCAGACCATTTCGGATTTAAATATCATTTAATAGCGTGATAGTGTAATGTGGAACTGTTCTCAAATGTCAAGATCCTGTTGGCTTCATCGATAATAGCCTTTTTATCTACCTGATGCAAGAGACTCAACTCTTCGTTTACCAAATTCACATGACCAATAGCGGCTGCTTGCGCAAGGCCCATAGCCCTGTTGAGTAACTCGACTTCTCCAAACACGATCGATGCTTCTGCCTGATTCTTAGCTTTTTGCAGATCATCATGGGTTATCTTTCCTGCTTTGACATCATCCAGGATCTTCTGCACGCTCTCTTCAGCCTGAGTAAATGTCACACCCGAAGCTAACTTACCACTAATCGTGAATAGTCCGGGATCCATACTACCGGAAACGTAGGAGCTGATCGAAGTAAACAGTTGTTGCCTTTTGACCAACGCCTGATAGAGATAGGATGCTTTTCCCCTACCGCACAAGTCGCTTAAAAGATCCGCCGCTTGGTAGCGAGAATCAGAACGACTCGACATGTGATATACCTTATAAAAAGCATCAATAGGGACCTCTCGCTCCAAGTGAAGAAATCGATGCTCGTTTTGTTTCGGCTCTTGTGGCAAAGTCATTTTGGTGCGACTTCCGGCAGGTATAGGCCCAAACCACTTCTTGCATAGCTTCTCCGCACTTTGCACGTTGATGTCTCCTGCCAGTACGAGAATAGCATTGTTCGGCACATAGAATTTATGGAAAAAGTCTTTGACATCGTCCATTGTGGCACGCTGAATATGCTCCAAGTCCTTTCCAATAGTTGCCCACCGATAGGGGTGCTCTTGATAAGCAAGAGGTCGCAGCTCCAGCCATACATCCCCATATGGCTGATTCAGATAGCGTTGCTTAAACTCTTCCATGACCACGCTTCTCTGTACCTCAAGTACTGCCGGATCAAAAGACAAGGAAAGCATCCGGTCAGATTCCAACCAAAACGCTGTTTCCACATTATTGGAGGGTACTGTGATGTAGTAGTTGGTGATATCTGTATTAGTAAATGCGTTGTTATCCCCTCCTACCTTTTGTAGCGGCTCGTCAAATGACGCAATGTGCTTGGACCCACCAAACATGAGGTGCTCAAACAGGTGAGCAAATCCTGTTTTTTCAGGATCTTCATTTCTCGAACCCACTTGATATAGTAGGTTCAGACAGACTAATGGTGAGGATCGGTCTTCATGTACGATGACATGCAACCCATTTTCCAGTGTAAATTCCTTAAAATGAATCATCTACCACGCGAAAATAGCGAACACCACTAATCACATCAAACATATTAGCATTTCATCCACAATTAGCAGGTTTGATTGCCACGAATCACAATCTTCTCAACAATCAAGTTAATTTGATTTTACTTTGCGACATTAACCCGTTCGTTGATGAATTTTGACCCGAAAAACAGGACAAAAAGCGAGCTCCTGGAAATTTATAGCGCTTTGATTACCCCTAGGTTAATCGAGGAAAAAATGCTCATCCTGCTCCGCCAAGGGAAGATTAGCAAGTGGTTTTCTGGGATAGGACAGGAGGCCATTTCCGTTGGCGCCGCCATGGCCATGGATGACCAGGAATATATCCTGCCCATGCACCGGAACCTAGGCGTCTTTACCAGTAGAGGAGTTCCATTGAATCGACTCTTCTCGCAGTTTCAGGGGAAAATGAATGGTTTCACCAAAGGGCGAGACAGGTCATTTCATTTTGGGTCCCAGGAGCATAAACTCGTGGGGATGATCTCTCATCTAGGTCCCCAACTGGGTATTGCCGACGGCATAGCCCTGGCCAACTTAGTCAGGAGAGAGCAAAAAGCTACTTTGGTTTTTACCGGAGATGGCGGGAGTAGCGAAGGTGATTTTCACGAAGCACTAAATGTCGCTTCCGTCTGGAAGTTGCCAGTCATATTTGTCATAGAGAACAATGGGTATGGTCTGTCGACACCTAGTAGCGAGCAGTTCGACTTCGATTCCTTTGTAGTCAAAGGCCCAGCTTACGGTATGGAAGCAGTCAGTGTCGATGGCAACAATATTCTTGAAATACTGAATACGCTATCACCTCTTGTTGAAAGCATTAGAAAAGATCCAAGGCCGGTTATTTTCGAGGCGAAAACTTTTCGGATGAGAGGTCATGAAGAAGCCTCCGGCACGAAGTACGTCACCA